>JANXYW010000334.1 GCA_025355835.1 Chloroflexota bacterium | reverse complement strand
GCCGATGAACCAGAACGCCCCGAACAGCACATCCCTCGGCGTCCAAGCGACGTCGCGAAACGCGGCGTTGTCGTCGGGTCGTGGCTGTGGGTTGTCGGTTGCGAGTTGCATGTGGGGCAGTATGGCGAATCGGTGGGGGTGTGGGGAGGTGCGGATCGGTTCACCACGGGGCCGCGGAGGCACGGCAAGGGAGTTAACAGGTCGGGCGAACGGGGAGCGTTCTCACCCAAGAAGCCTCTGCGGCTCTGCGGCGAACAGAACGGCCAGCAGCGGCGGCCCCGCTTACTCCTCGCGTTCCAGGATCCGCGCCTGCTCCGTCAGCTGCTTTTCGAAGATCGTGCGCGCGACATCGAGCAGCTCAAACAGCTCCGGCGCCGCGATCGAGTACCAGATGTTCGTGCCGTCGCGGCGCGTGGTGACGAGGCCGTGGGCTCGCAGGATGCTGAGGTGCTGGGATGCGTTCGATGGCTCGATGGCGAGCCGCTGCTGGATCTCGCCGACGGTCAGGCTCCCGGCGTTGCGGAGCACTTCCAGGATGCGGACGCGTACGGGATTCGCGAGGGCACGGAATAGCTCGGCCTTGAAATCCTGGAGCGTGGCTGTCATGGCTTCTATCCTAGCGGCTCGCGCCCTTGTTTGAGACATGCGAATGTTTGAATATTAGCACAGTGAACGCCCCCAATACCGCAACTCTGAAGAACCTCCGCCATGACGCCGTCGCCGGCCTCGTGGTCGGCATCATCGCGCTGCCGCTATCGATCGCGCTGGCCGTGGCCGTGGGTGTGCCGCCGGTGGCCGGACTGTACACGGCGATCTTCGCGGGCGGCGCCGCAGCGATCTTCGGCGGCTCCAACTTCAACATCACTGGCCCCACGGCGGCGCTCGTGCCGATCCTCAGCCGCGTTGTGCAGCTCCACGGCGCGTCCGCGCTGCCGATGGTCGGGCTGCTGGCGGGGCTGATGCTGATCGCGATGAGCATCCTGAAGTTCGGGCGGCTCATGCGCTTCATGCCCGGTCCGGTCATCGTCGGCTTCACGGTCGGCATCGCGCTATCGATCGCGTTCGGACAGCTCAACAACTTCCTCGCCGTGACCGGCACCAATCCTTCGCTGGAGCACTTCCACCAGAAGTTGTGGGACACGGTGCGTCACCTCCGCACGCTCGGCATCGCAACGCCGGCGATCGGCGCGGCGTCGCTGGCGAACCTCATCGGCTGGGCGCGCATGCCGAAACTGCATCGGATCCCGGGGCCGTTGGTGGCGGTCGTCGTTGTGACATCGTGCACCTGGGCGCTCGGCATCGACACGCCGACGCTGGCCGGCCGATACGGCAGCATGCCGCGCGAATTCCCCACGCCGTCGTTGGCGTTCTTCGACGCGGGACTTATTTTCGATCTGCTCCCGATTGCGTTCGCCGTCGCTGTGCTCGGCTCCGTCGAATCGCTGCTCAGCGCCGTCGTTGCGGACGGCATGGCGCCGTCGGCAAAGCGACACGACCCCGACCGTGAACTGTTCGGGCAGGGCGTGGCAAACCTCATCTCGCCGATCATGGGCGGCATCCCGGCGACGGCGGCGATCGCGCGCACGGCGGCAGGCGTGAGCAACGGCGCGACGTCCCGCCTGACCGGTGTCTTCCACGCGCTCACCGTGCTCGCGGCGACGCTCGTGCTCGGGGGGCTCGCGGGACACGTCCCGCTGACGGTGCTCGCCGCGATCCTGCTCGTCGTGGCGTGGAACATCGCCGAGGTGCCGGAACTCGTACGCCTGATTACGCGCGCGCCTCGCGAGGATCTCATCGTCCTGATCTCGACGATCTTGATCACCCTCTTCTTCGACCTCACGTACGCCATCGCCTTCGGTGTGATCGCGTCGTCCGTGCTGCTCTTGCGGCGGCTGGTGCAGCTACCCGCGGCAGAAGAGCTGCTGCCGGACGAGTCGGGGCGGATCCAGCAGGTGTCGGTCGGGCTCAGCGATCTGATCCAGACCCGGCCGGACATCGCGTTCTTCACCGCGCAGGGCATGCTGTCGTTCCACAGCGTCGCTGCCTTCGAGTATGAGCTCATGGGCAACGATCGGAACCCGCTCGTCCTCCGCATGAAAGACGTGCACCACATCGACACGTCGGGCCTGCTGACGCTGGAGGGCGTGATCGAGCATCGCCAGCGACGCGGCGGCCGCATCGTCCTCACGGCGATCCAGCCCGAACTGCTCCTCGTGCTGGAACGCTTCGGCGTGATCGACAAGCTCGGCCGGGAAAACGTGTTCGAGCACACCCGCTGCGCCATCGCATCGATCGATGCGCCCGACGGCCGCGCGGCGCATCCGCATGCGAAAGAAGAAGTCGACCGGAAGGCGATCTGACACGCGCCTTGCGCCGCGGCGGTTGCGCCGACTACCGTACGGGCATGATGATCTCCACGATGAACGATCTGCCCGGCTACGAAATCACGGAGGTGCTCGGCGAGGTGTTCGGCCTGACGGTGCGATCCCGCAATGCGTTTTCGCAGATGGGATCGAGCTTGA
>JANXYW010000129.1 GCA_025355835.1 Chloroflexota bacterium | reverse complement strand
CCGACGCAACGCGACGCGGTGGCGTAGATCGCGACGACGGCGGCGCGGCGCGCTTGCGCGCGGCCGACTTGACGCGTGTCGCGAACGACTTCTTTGGCAATGAGAACTAGTCGCCGATCTCGAGCGAGGCGTACTCGTCGCGGCGAATCGCCGTGACTTTGAGCAGCGCGCGCATCGATTGCGCGATGCGGCCGCCCTTGCCGATCACCTTGCCGTAGTCGTCTTCGGCGACTTCAAGCCGCACAATGACGCGGCCGCGGTCGTCTTCTTCGGACACTTTGACCTCGTCCGGCTTGTCGACGAGCCCTTTGGCGATGTACTCGATCAGGTCTTTCATCGTGTTGCCTGTCTCAGCCCCGTCTCAATGCAGTGAGTCTACGCCTCGGCGGCGACTTCCTTGACCTTCTTCTCTTTCGGCGTAAACACCGGCGGCTCGCCGATGCCTTGGCCCGCGAGAATCTTCTGCGCGCGCTCCGATGGGATGGCGCCCTTCGACAACCACTCCCGCGCCTTCGGCTCGTTGACCGTGATCGTCGCCGGATTGGTCAGCGGGTTGTACGTGCCGATCGTCTCGATGAACGCACCGTCGCGCGGCGCGGCCGAGTCGGCGACGACCAGACGGTACTGGGGCTGCTTCTTCTTACCCACGCGGCGCAGTCGAATTCGTAGCATGTCCTATCGTCCTCCAAACAGATTCATGAATCCCGAGCGGTTGTTGGCGAAGCCCTGCATGATCTTCTTCGCCTCCTTCCACTGGTTCAACAACTGGTTCACTTCTTGCGGCGTCGTGCCGCTCCCGGTCGCGATCCGGCGGCGGCGGCTGCCGTTGATGATCTCCGGGTGCTTACGCTCCTGCGGCGTCATAGAGTATACGACGGCCTCAGCCTTATTCCAGAACCCCTCGTCGAAGCTGTCAACCTTCATCTGACGCTTGATCTGCCCCATGCCGGGCAACATATCGACGATCTGGTTCATCGGACCCATCTTCTTGATCCGTTGAAACTGCTGCATGAAGTCCTCGAGATCGAGGCTCTTCGACTTCATCTTCTTCTCGATCGCCTTGACGTCCTGGTCGCTGATCGAGTCTTTCGCCTTTTCGATCAGGCTGACAAGGTCGCCCATACCAAGGATGCGCGATGCGAAGCGATCCGGGAAGAACGGCTCCAGCGCATCGGCCTTCTCGCCCGTGCCGATGAACTTCACCGGCAGCCCGGTCACGGCGCGGATCGACAGAACGGCGCCACCACGTGCGTCGCCGTCCATCTTCGACGCGACGATGCCGGTAACGTTCAGTTGGTTGTGGAACTCCTGTGCGACGTTCACGGCCTCCTGGCCGGTCATCGCATCGAGCACAAGGATCACTTCGTTCGGGTTGAGCGCGTCGCGCATCTGTGTGATCTCGGTCATCATCGCGCCGTCGATCGTCGAACGGCCGGCCGTGTCGACGATGACGACGGTCGCGCCCTGGCGCTGCGCTTCCTTCAGCGATGCCGTGCAGAGATCGGGCAGCTTCTGGCCGTCTTCGCCCGCGAACACCGGCATACCGAGCTGCTTGCCGAGCGACTTCAGCTGCTCGCCCGCCGCCATCCGGTACGGGTCGGCCGCAACGAGCATCGGCTTGGCGCCGCTCTTGCGCAGGTGCAACCCCAGCTTCGCGGCGGTCGTCGTCTTGCCGGAGCCCTTGAGCCCGACGAGCATGATCACCGTCGGTGGCTTCGAAGCGAGCTGCAGCGTCGATGGGCTGCCGCCGAGGATCTTCACCAACTCGTCGTTGACGATGCCGATGACCTGCTGTGGCCCCGTCAGGCTCTTGAGCACCTCGGCGCCCAGCGCCCGCTCCCGAACCGACGCGATGAACGATCGGACGACTTTGAAATTGACGTCCGCTTCGAGCAACGCAATACGAACCTCTCGCATCGCTTCGTCGAGGTCTTTTTCGTTGATCGTGCCGTGGGAGCCGAGCTTCTGGAAGACTCCAGAAAGCTTGTCGGAAAGCGCTTCTAACATAGACCCCGCATTGTACCCGGCACGGACGAACCGCGGAAATCAGCGCCGACTAGCGCGAAACCCGTACAATATCGCCAATGGAGGCACTCGTATGGCGAGAAAAGAGCAGCTCACGGCCCTCATCGAACGCGAAGGCGACGGCTACGTCTCCCTGTGCCCAGAGCTCGACATCGCCAGCCAGGGCGATACGGTCGAGGAGGCCCGCGTGAACCTCATCGAGGCGCTCGAGCTCTTCTTCGAATGCGCTTCCGCGCCAGAGATCGAGCGAAGGCTCGGTGGAGAGTTCTATGTCACTCGCGTCGAGGTAGCAATTGGGTAGATTACGCGTCCTTTCCGGCGCGGAGATCTGCCAAATCCTCGAACAAAACGGCTTCTCTCGGATTCGCCAGCGCGGCAGCCACGTCATCATGCAGAAACGTACTGTCACTGACACGTGTACCGTTCCTGTTCCGACTCACAAGACTGTTCGAGCAGGAACACTGTCGTCGATCATTCGACAATCCGGTCTACCTCGCGCGATTTTCGAGGAACCGAGCTAGCGACCTCCTACACCGCCATAGCCGGCCGCTGCGCCGCCCACGGCTGCATCTGCTCGAACGCACGCGCCGCGCGCAGCACAACCGCGTCCTCGTACGCGCGGCCGATGACGTGTAGCCCGACCGGCAGCCCGCGCGAGTCGAATCCGCACGGCACCGACGCCGCCGGCTGGCCGGTGAGGTTGAACGGGTTCGTGTACGTCATCCAGCCGAACTGCGCGATCTCAGTACCGGCGATCGTCGTCGGCGGCTGGCCGGTCGGGAACGCCGTGCACGACATCACCGGCGTCAGCAGCAGATCGTACGTCTCGTGGAAGCGCTGCATCGTCTGCCATAGCGCCATGCGGCGGCGCTCGGCTTTGATCAAATCCGTCCCCTTCGTCTGCTGGCCGAACGCCAGGAACTGCCGCGCCGGCTTATCGAGCAGCTCCAGCTGTTCGGAGCTCAGTTCGCCCAGCCACACGGCGTCGACGGTCGCGGCGACGGTGAAGAACGTGAGGTCTGCCGTCGGGCTCGGAAAGCCGGGCGCCGCCTCCTCGACGATGCAGCCGAGGTCGGCGAAGCGCTTCGCCGCCGCCTCGCAGATCGCCCGCACCTCCGGTTCGACCGGCGCGAAGCC
>JANXYW010000293.1 GCA_025355835.1 Chloroflexota bacterium | reverse complement strand
TGCGGGTTGCCGATGCCGAACGGGCCGATGCGGGCGAGCCAGCGGATCTCTTCGCCGCGCAGTTGGCGCAGCGGCAGGTTGCAATCGATCTCGAGAATCGGCGCCAGTTCGCGGCCTGCGAACGCGCGCGTTGCCTCCGCGATCAGGTGCTCGCGCACTTCGTCGAGCCGCGTGTTCTCGACGGTGAAGCCGGCGGCCGCGCGGTGGCCGCCGAATCGCACGAACAGATCCGGCCGCGCGCGCATGGCGTCGGTGATGTGGAAGCCTTCGATGCTGCGGCAACTCGCGCGGCTCGTCATTGCGTCTCGCGCGTACGCGACGGCGGGCCGGCCGTAGAGGTTGACGAGCTTCGACGCGATGAGGCCGACGATGCCCGACGAGAAGTCTTCGTGGCCGACCATGATCAGCGCGGGCGGTTCGCCCGCTTCTTCCACCATCGCGGTCGCCATGTCGACGGCCTGCTGCGTGCGCTCCTGGCGTTCGCGGTTCAGCGCATCGAGCTGCTGCGCCAACTCGCGACCGCGATCTTCGTCGCGCGTCATCAGCAGTTCGAGCGCGAGCTTCGCGTGGGCGATCCGGCCGGCGGCGTTGAGGCGCGGGCCGAGGCGATAGCCGATGTCTTCGGCGCTGAGCGAGAACGGATCCGTGCGCGAAACCTCCATCAGCGCGCGCAGGCCGGGGCGGCGCGTGCGTGCGATCGCGGGCAAGCCGGCGCGGACGAGGCGGCGGTTCTCGTCGATGAGCGGCGCCATATCGCAGACGGTGCCGAGCGCGGCGAGGTCAAGATACGCATCCGAGTCGAACGGGCGATCGCAGGCGTCGTGCAGCGCCGACGCGACGTGGAACGCGAGCCCCGCCGTCGCGAGTTCGAGCAAGCCGCCGGGTGCGGCGCCGAGCACGCGCGGGTTGACGAGCGCGTTCGCGGCGGGGAGCTGCGGCGGCACGGTGTGGTGGTCGAGGATGATCACATCCATGCCGAGTTCGCGGGCGCGCGCGACTTCGTCGAGCGAGCTCGTGCCGCAGTCGGCGGAAATCAGCAGCATCGCGCCGTCGCGGTGGAGAGACTCGATCGCGGGAATGTTCAGGCCGTAGCCCTCGCTAAAGCGATCGGGGATGTACGGCGTCGGGGCGGCGCCGAGCGACGAGAGCGCTTCGCAGAGCTGCGCGGCCGACGTGACACCGTCGACATCAAAGTCGCCGTAGACGGCGACGTGCTCGCCGGTGCGGACGGCTTGCGTGAGGCGATCGATCGCGATGTCGATATCGGGCAGTGCCGAGCAATCGGGCTGGGCGCCGGGTTTGTCGAGGAATGTTGCGGCGGTCGCAGCATCGGTGACGCCGCGGATAGCGAGGAGGCGTCCCGCGAGTTCAGGCCAGTCGCCTTGCGGGATGACGTCGGGTCTGGCTCGGCCGCGCCAGCGACGGCGCGTCGTGACGGGCCGGCCGTCCGTGGCGTCAGCAATCGCGTCCTGCGAGGCAGAGATGACCATCGAGTGCGAGTGTAACGGGCGGGGTGTGGCGTGTCGAACGATTGCCGCATCAGGCACTCGGCCGCACAAACCCGCCCAAGCTCGAACCGAGAGTCCTCTCCACGACGTGGAGAGGACGCGCCCGACGGGCGCGGTTCGCGCACCTCACCGCGCCCGACGTCCGCCAAATGACACCACTGCCTGTATCGGACAGAGACCTGTGACCAATGCAGCCCGCACGCACACGGGTCGCAACGAACCCCAGAAGGCCCTCCAATCTCTCGTCTGCGCCCTAATGTCAAGCGAGGGTGCGGCCGATATTCCCCTAGGAATCACCTAAGGGAACAGGCAGTACGAGGAATGGAGGGGCAAATCATGTTCAAAACCCTGATCAGGGTGGGCGGCGCAGCGTTCGCGGTCGCTCTTATCGCCGGCCTTGCTGGCACGGTGGGGACGGCGCGGGCCGACGATCCCGCACTCAACCTGGACTTCTCCGGGTTGAACGGGTTTTCCAGCGCGGGCGGCCCTGCTGACGGCTGGAGCGCGGTCGCAGACCAGCTGCAGCCGAAGGCGGCTGCACCTGCATCGCCGGTTGAGCCGGTCGGCAAGACGACTGGCATGACGTCGAGCGCTCCGGCACCGGCATCGATCCCGCAGACGAGTCCGGCGCCGGCAACCCTGCAGTTGCCATCGGCGGGCACGGGCTCTGCGTCGGGTAGTGGCATGGCACTACTGGCGATCATCGTCGCGGCTGCTGCGGGCATTGCCTGCTTGGGCGCGGCGCGGGTGGTACGGGCTGTGGGCGTGCGCGCGTAGGCGATCGGTCGCTGCGTCACGCTGGCACCGCCGCTCCTGCTGGGGCGGCGGTGCTGTTTGTTTCACCGCAGAGCCGCAGAGGTTCTTGGGGTTTGCCACGAAGGACACGAAGGAGCACGAAAGTTGGGATAGCGGTTGAGGCGGTTTCATGGGGATCGCGCGATCGGCGTTGGATGAGGCTCCCGTCCAACAGGCGGGGCGCCTGTCCTACATCGCGTGACAGGGAGTCGTTTTTGTGATTGCGTGCGGACGATTCTATCCGGAGCGCGGCGCGATACAATCGCTGCATGGCTGACTTCATCCCGGGACGAGAGCTTGCGCGCGCGTTCTATGCGGAAGCGGTCGCGCCGGCGGTTGCGGCGTACGAGCACGCGGCGGCATTCATTGGATTCGGTTCCGACGTGTTCGGATTCGACAGCCCGCGTTCGACGGACCACGGGTGGGGACCGCGCTTCGAGCTGTTCGTTGCGGCTGACCGGATCG
>JANXYW010000257.1 GCA_025355835.1 Chloroflexota bacterium | reverse complement strand
GCCAGACGAGGTCCGTGCGTTCCTGTCGCTAGGGCGTGTGGTCGTTGCAGAGGGTAATCAGCACCGGCGGAAGTACCGCTGAAAGAACGGCCCGCGGCTGAACGACGAATCCCAACCACCACACCAATTGGTCATCGTGTTCCAAGGATGCGTGAAGTCGAGCAAGCGAAGCCACCCGGCCTTGCGCGCGGTTCAGGCCCAGCCTTTGCGGCGGAAGTAGACGAACTGCCCAATCGTCGCGATGGCCATGCCCGCGAGGAAGACCACGAAGAGCGGGTCGTGCCAGATTGGCGTCTCGCGCAAGTTCATGCCGAAGACACCGGTGAAGAAGGTAATCGGCAGGAAGAGTGCGGCCATCACCGTCAGCCGCTTCATCACCTCGTTCATCCGGTTCGAGACGTTGGAGAGATAGGCATCAAGGGCGCCGCTCATCAGCTCGCGATAGCTATCCATGGCCTCGAACACACGGATGAGGTGGTCGTGCACGTCGCGAAAGAAGACGACGTGCTCCTCGCCGATGATGCCGAAGCCGGGCGACGTGAGCCGGCTGAACACCTCCAGCTGCGGGCTGACGATCTTGCGTAACGACACTGCGTCCCGCTTCATCTCGAAGATCCGGCTCATCAGCGATTGATCCGGGTTGGCGATGATCTCGTCCTCCAGATCTTCAACGGCCTCATGCATGGCATCGAGCACCGGGACGTAGCTGTCGACGAGTTCGTCGGCGAGCGTGTAGAGGAGGTAGTCACGTCCACGACCCAGCGTTGCCGCGAGCTGATGGGCGACGTCGAGCGTGCGCGCGATGCTCGGCACCGGCACGTAGTGCACCGTCGCGACGTAGTTCGCGCCGATGACGAAATCGACCTCGTCGCTGGTGAGCCGCGCCGGCGCACCGCCGTACGAGAGCTGATGCATCACGAGGTAGCTGTAGGAATCGAAGGGCTCGAGCTTCGCGCGCTGGCCTTGCTTGGCGACGTCCTCGATCGTCAGGTGCTGCCAGCCAAGCAGGCCGCCGACGAGGCTCAGCTCGTCGGGCGTCGGCGACTCCAGGTCCAGCCAGAAGACGTTGCGCTGATCCTCGACGAAGGGATGCAGCTCCTCCGCCGGGATATCAGTGCGGCAGGTGCCATCGGTGTGGAGTACGCGTGTGTGGATCATGGTCACCTCCTGCAGGATTGTCCTGATCGCCGCTGGCACGATAGCAGGGGCGAGCCGAAAGCTCGAACGGATGACACCACGCCGAGGGATTATCGACAGACATGGGCTTGGTGTAGGATCAGCCCACGATGGCGGAACGAAGCGACAACGCCCTGAAGCGCATCACCGAAACGTGGCTGGAGCGGGCCGACGTCGCCGTCTACGTGATGATCGCCGTGCTGTTCCTCCTGGCCGCTATGGCGATGGGCGTGTACTCCGTCGTCACGTTCTTCCAGCACATCAATGACGACTTCCCGCTTGATATCATCACCTCGATCAACGACCTCTTGCTTGTGCTGATCATCCTCGAAGTGCTCGGGACGGTGCGCAGCTACCTGGTGACGGGGACGACCTCCCTGACGCCGTTCTTGTACATCGGCATCATCTCAGCCACCCGGCGCATCCTTGCGATCGGTGCGGCGACGACGCTCGGCGAGGCGACGAGCGAGACGGCCTTCCATCACCAAATGATCGACCTCGGTGCGAACGGCGGCGTCGTTCTCGCGCTCGCGATCGCGCTCTTCCTCTTCTCGCGTCAACGTCCGGTCGCCCCAGCCGCCGAGGACGACAAAGAGCCCGAGCGTTGGGCGTGATTCGCGCATTCTAGACGCCCTCGCCATGTTGAAGATCTCGGGCTGTGGAGCTGCGGCAGCGAGGACGGAGCTCCTCTGCGCGATCGCCTGTCAAGCTCATCCGGAACAACCCACGCGAGAAGTCTTTCTTAACCGTTCTGACACAGATAGCGAGGCGGACTCGCTGTATCGTCAAAGCCGAGTTCCAAGGGGGCGTGGCGATCGCCAAGGTAGGACTTGATCAACCTGCGTTCGTAGCCTGAAGGCATGGACGTCTCCAACGCTGATCAGGCGCGTGCAACGCAAGGCCGCGGACCTCGTTCCAAGATGATGTGGAGACCAAGATTGGCGGAGCATGCCCTGAAGGCAACGGCCGTCAGAGCTAAGAACCGCCTGACGGCGGAGGCGTGGACGCGAGGCTCGTTCTGAGGTTCCGAGAGTGGGCTTGCGGTGAGAAGGGACGATGGGCCTGGAGGTAAACGTTCGACGCGTTCTGTCGATCATGGTGCGTGCCGCATCGTCTAACACGCTCGTGCTCAGTGCTGCGGCAAGCGTGCTCGCCGCCGGCCTTGTGCTAGCGTTCGCGCCAGGCGCGTTGAAGCAGTCGTCGACAACGCCGTCGAGCGGTGAGTCATCCCTGGCGCTACCAACCCTGGCGCTTTCACCAACGCAGCAACCGACACTGCGTACCCCTGGACCGGCGCTGGCGTCGCCCACGCCGAGGCCAACCGCAGGCGTGCGCACAACCCGCGTAGCCGGCCCGCCACCCACCGTGCGCCCGTCCCCGACGATTCGACTAACCCCCCCGATCGCCGCCACGTCCACGGTGCGTCCGTCGCCGACGGCTCGACCGTCGGCAACTCCACGGAATCATTGACCGCAAGCCCGTGAACGGATTGGCGACAATTCGCCATCGAGAGAACCCGCGATGACGCTACCCAGCTCTCTGCACATGCCGGCGCTTGTTTGGCAGCTGCGCCCCGTGCGTGGTCTCAGCGCGCGCACGGCGCTGGGCGCACTGATGGTAGCGATAGCCACGATCCTAGCCATTTCATGTCGCTCGACGCCCGCGCCGGCAAAGCCCGCGCTGTCGGCGGTCGTCACGGACGCGGCGGTGCCGCTGCGGGCGGCGTTCTACTACCCGTGGTTCCCTGATGCTTGGGCGCACTCAAGTGTTTCTCCGTACACCAAATACATGCCGACGCAAGGGCTCTACGATTCGGGCGATCCCGCGGTGATCCGCCAGCACATCCAGGCGATGCAGTATGGAAACATCGGCGCCGGCATTGCGTCGTGGTGGGGACAGGGGCAGCCCACGGACGGCCGGCTGGCGACGATCCTCACGGCGAGCGCGGGTAGCGGCTTCAAGTGGGCGGTCTACTACGAGCCGGAAGGGCAGGGCGATCCGAGCGTGAGCCGGCTGAACGCGGACCTCACGTACCTGCGGGAACACTACGCGTCTGACCCCAGCTACCTCCGCTTGGGCGGTCGCTTCGTCGTCTTCGTGTACGCAGATGCGGCGGACGGCTGCGGCATGGCGGACCGCTGGAAGCAGGCGAACACGATGAATGCCTACATCGTGCTGAAAGTGTTTCCGGGGTACGCAAGCTGCGCGAGTCAGCCCGACGGCTGGCACCAGTACGCGCCGGCGGCGCCGACGACCAGTCAGGGGCACGACGCGTTCTCGATCAGCCCGGGCTTCGACAAGGTTGGCGAAGCGACGCGGCTGGGCCGCGACGTCACACGCTGGCGCCAGAACATCAGGGACATGGTTGCTTCGGGTGCCGCATTCCAACTGGTGACCACATTCAACGAGTGGGGCGAGGGCACCGCGGTGGAAAGCGCGACCGAGTGGTCAAGCGCCTCCGGCTACGGCGCTTTTCTCGACGCACTGCACAACAACGGCGTCGAGGAGAGCGCGAGTGCAATCCCTCTATCGACCGCCACAACCGGGCTAGCGCCAAGCACGGCTGTGCCCACGCCAAGCGCGCCTCTGATCTCGTCTACAGAACCCGCACCAGGCGCGGCGCCCGGGTACAACGCGGCCGCCCCCGGGCCGGATGCGGTGCTGCTCGCTGCCGGCGATATCGCGAAGTGCGCCTCGGCCGGCGACCAAGCAACTGCTGCTTTGCTCGACGGATTGGCCGGCACGATCGCCGCTGTGGGCGACACGGCGTATGAAAAGGGGACGCCCGAGGAATTCTCCGCCTGTTATGCTCCGACATGGGGTCGATTTCTCGCTCGCACCAAGCCTGCCCCCGGGAACCACGAGTACCTCACGAAGGACGCATCGGGGTACTTCGCGTACTTCGGTGCGGCTGCCGGTGATCCCGCGCAGGGGTACTACAGCTATGACTTAGGGGCGTGGCATGTCGTTGTCATCAACAGCAATTGTTCGAAGATCGGCGGCTGCGAAGCGGGATCACCACAGGAGCGGTGGCTCCGCGCCGACCTTCTCAAACATCCGGCGCTCTGCACGCTGGCCTACTGGCACCATCCGCGGTTCAGCTCTGGCGAACATGGTAACAACGTCGACATGGAGAAGATCTGGAATGCGTTGTATGACGCAGGCGCCGAAGTGGTTCTCAACGGACACGACCACGACTATGAGCGCTTCGCTCCGCAGACACCAAGCGGCGTTGCCGACGCCGAACGCGGCTTGCGCGAGTTTGTCGTCGGTACGGGAGGAGCGAACTACTATCCCGTGAATACTCCCATCACCAACAGCGAGGTCGTGCTCACGCAAACGTTCGGGATACTCAAGTTGACACTGCACGCCGCGAGCTATGACTGGCAATTCATTCCGGAGCAGGGCAAGACGGTTACTGATTCTGGTAGCGGAGTCTGCCACTGATGGCCCTCGACACAACCACCACTGCGCTATCCGAGGGCTCGCCCCGAACCGAAGGCGTTGACCCAGTAAGGGCTTGGGCGACCCGCCTTGCGGATCAGCGGACGGTGAGCGTCGGCGCCACCCCACAAAGGAGGACGACAAGCTACTGGGAACTCCCTCCCGGCAAATCAGGTACCGATACGGCGCCTCGTTCGCGCGCGGTACTAGCCCGCGTTGGACCTTGTCCGCTCGCGCTGGCGCCATTGGC
>JANXYW010000322.1 GCA_025355835.1 Chloroflexota bacterium | reverse complement strand
GATCTGCCGATCATCCACCTTCCGCAACTTATCGGCCTCGCCATCGGTGTGCCGCCGAAAGAGATGCGCATGGACCACCACGTCGTGTCGACGAAGAAGCTGTTGGAGAAGTTGGCGGCGGCGCCCGTTCGGGCGTAGCGGGTCGGCCGTTAGCGGTTAGCATTTAGCTCTTGGGGCGCTCGGATCGAGCGCCCCGTTTCGTTGGAAGAAGCAATGGACATCGTCCGATCTGTGGCGGGTGTGCCGATCCGTCTCACGAACGAGCGGTGGGATCACGTCGTCTTTACATGTCTGAACCGCAGCAGTAAGCTGGCAGTGATGCTACCGTTCGTGCTCCGCCGTTTCTATTTGTCCCTCATCGGCATGTTGCTGTTCACATTGCCAATGTTCGCGGCTACGCGAGTCGACTATGCACGGTCATATCCCCTTTGCGCATCGCCACCGGGTGCAGTGGCGATGCGTCTACGTTGCAGCGATGTCATCGACGGAGCGTTTCCGGCACTACCGCGCGATGGTCAGTTCTACGCGATCTGGCAGCGCGGCATACCACTTTACGACTACTGGCCGCTCGCGCTCGTGCTTCTGGCCGCTGGCTGTGTCGTTCAACTTGTCAGCCTCATCCGCGACTCCCGTCGCAGCGCCAAGATGGGTGACGGTCAGCCGGTCTTGCCAGCGGAGTGGGGGATCTTTCATCGACAACTCTAGCTCGAAGAGATCGCCAACTGCGCTGGTCGCTGTCAGCGGACTGGTCTTGCTGATTGCGCTTGCGTTGGCACTGACTTTGATGTGGGTGCGCGCTGAAAGCCATGCCGGTTGGTCGATTGGCCAGCCGGATGGGGTGCGAGCGCTCATAGAGACCGAACTCCCCCAAGCGACCAAGGAGCAGCAGGCTTGCGTCGTGAGCTATATCGCCGCGCACCTCTCGCCATCGGATTGGACAACGATGGTACAGCGATACGCAGAAGCGTTCCGAGACGCCGTCCGGGTCGAGGCGGACGCAAGTGGTTGCGCGTAGCCTGCACGCCCGTTCGTTCGCATCCCATCAACTGACGACGACGTCGTGTTCGGTACAAGGAGCACCGGCTGATCAGCGTCACGGTTCTCCACGCGAGCAAGCGCCAGGGGCTACAGCTCCAAGCGTAGACCAGTTCCACCCCTCCCTATCATTGCCACCGTTCCGTCATCCGCGGACAATGCCGCATGCCCAAACGACAACGTCTCGACCTCGCGCTCGTAGAGCGAGCGCTTGCGCCCTCGCGGGAGAAGGCGCGCGCGCTGATCCTCGCCGCTGACGTGCTCGTGAACGGCAACGTTGAGACGCGGGCCAGTGCCATGGTGGCGGCCGACGCGGAGGTTGCGGTCGTGGCGGCGGCGCGGTTTGTGGGCCGTGGGGGCGACAAGCTGGAGCATGCGCTGGCATCGTTCGGCATCGATGTGAGCGGGCGCGTCGTGATGGATGTGGGGGCGTCGACCGGCGGGTTTACGGACTGCATGTTGCAGCGCGGGGCGTCCCGCGTCTACGCCATCGACGTCGGGTACGGGCAGATGGCGTCGCGGTTGCGTGAAGACAGCCGCGTTGTCGTGATGGAACGCACGAACATCCGCGATCTGGCGTCGCTGCCTGAACGGCCGGTGGTCGCGACGATCGACACATCGTTCATCTCACTTATGACCGTGTTGCCCTCGGTGATCGCGCTACTCGCGCCGGATGCCGATATCCTCGCGTTGGTGAAGCCGCAGTTCGAGGCCGGGCGCGAAGAAGTGAAGCGCGGCGGCGTCGTACGCGATCCGCTCGTGCATGCGGCGGTGATCGGGCGGGTGGCGTGGTGGTGCGTAAATCACGGGCTGCGTGTGCGCGGCGTGGCGATGTCGCCGCTGCTGGGACCGGCGGGGAATCGGGAGTTCTTCTTGTGGCTGCGGGTGGGCGACGCTGGGGCATCCACAGATTTCGCAGATGGCGCAGACTAGGAAGGACGGCCGGAGCTGAACCTCCTCCGCTACGGCAAGAACCCCTCCTTCTTCGTGCTCTTGGTGCCCTTCGTGGATCGTTCTGTGGCTGTGCTATCGTGAGTTCCATGAAGAAGGTTGGGATCACGTATCACCCTAAGTCGCAGGCCGCGTTGGGTGTGGCTGAGGAAGTGCGGCAGCGACTTGCTGGACGCGTGCCCGAGTTGTGGGTTGCTTCGGCGTGGGATGATGGGGCGCGCGAGCAGCACGTCGAAGGCACGGAACTGATCATCTGCTGCGGCGGCGATGGCACCGTCCTGCGCGCCGCGCGCGCGGTGATCCCGCATCCGGTTGTACTGCTCGGGATCAATCTCGGCCGCATCGGCTTCCTGACGGAGGTGACCGCGCCGCAGTTCTTCGAGCGCGCCGACGAGATCGTCGACGGCGGCGGGCGCATCGAGCAGCGGACGATGATCGAGACGGAGACGATCCGCGCGGGTGAGGAGATGAGCGAGCACTTCCACGCGCTCAACGATGTCGTCGTGGGGCGCGCGGCAATCGGCCGCACGGTGCAGTTCGCGGTGCGGACGGATCACACGACGATCGGCAGCTATCGCGCGGACGGCGTCATCGCCGCGACGGCTACGGGCAGCACGGCGTATTCGCTGAGCGTCGGCGGGCCGATCATGCACCCGGAGTCGCGCGAGATCATCGTGACGCCGGTGGCGCCACATCTGGCGCCGGCGAACAGCATCGTGCTGCCGGAGGGCGCGCGCGTCGAGATCGAGATCGCGGCGCGGCAGCAGGCGATCCTCAGCGTCGACGGCCAGCCCGACATGGACCTCGCGGGCGGCGACATCGTGCGCGTGCAGACGAGCGAGCACACGGCGCGCTTCTTGCGGTTGGGATCGCCGGGCGATTTCTATGTGCGCGTCGGGCGTCGGCTGAACTGGCTGAGCGAGTAGGCTACCTTCACGGACGATAAGTACCGCCCTCCAACCGCCTCATCAACCCCGCCCTCCGTCCACCAAAGTTCGATAACAATCCCCCCACATCCCTCCGCGCTCTCTGCGACTCTGCGGTGAACCAGCAGCCCACATGCTACAGTTCTTCTTCGAGCGGGCGCGTGCCCGCTCCCTTAGATCGAAGAGCGTGATGACGACTTCGGCATATCAACTTGTACGGGCATCCATCGCTGATGCGCAGGCGATTCACGATTTGGTGAACACCTTTGCGCGTAAAGGCGAGATGCTGCCCCGTACGATGGCCGAGGTGTACGAGAACCTGCGCGACTTCTACGTCGTGCGCGACGAGACGAGCGCTGCGGTAGCGTGCGGCGGGCTGCATATCCTGTGGGAGGACCTCGCCGAGATCAAGTCGCTGGCGGTACGCGAGGATCTGCAGGGACAACGACTGGGCGCGCGGATCGTCGAAGCGTGCCTGGATGAGGCACGCGGCATCGGGCTGACGACCGCGTTCGCGCTGACGTACCGGCCGGCGTTCTTCGAGCGGCTCGGGTTCGCGCAAGCGGACGTGATGACGCTGCCGCGCAAAGTGTGGGGCGAGTGCTATCGCTGCCCGAAGTTCCCAGGCTGCAACGAGATCGCGATGGTTCGGACGCTGTAGCCGGTCGGGTCATCCACAGATTTCACCGATTGGAACAGATCGGGTTGAGGCGGGTTGGATTGATGGACATTCCTGAGGTAGTTGCTAGTCGGCGGGCGTTCGAGTCTTCTATTCTCGACCTGCGGGTGGACTCACTGCGCGAGGCTGGCGGCACGACGTACGATCGCGTGGTCGTCGAGTACGGCGTAGCGGTGGTGCTGGTGCCGGTCGATGGCGATGGACTGCTCTTGATGGTGCGGCAGTATCGGCACCCGGTCCGGCGATGGCTGCTCGAATTGCCTGCCGGCGGCGTCGACGAGCGCGATGCTTCTCCCGAGGACGCTGCCCTGCGGGAGTTGCGCGAGGAGACGGGCTTTCGCGGGGCGCTGACGCGCATCGGCGGGCTGTTTCTGGCGCCGGGGTATTCGGACGAGTATCAGCATATGTATGTGGCGCGCGATCTCGTCGAGGACCCGCTGGATGCCGACGAGGACGAGAATCTCGTGCTGGAGCGGGTGACGCTTGACGATGCGTTGGCGTTCGTCGATTCGGGTGAGATCTGCGACGCGAAGAGCATCGCGGCGTTGTTGATGTACCTGCGGCACGTCGGGCGAGCGTAAGCGCGAGTCGCGGTCGAGCGACGGGGCGACCGGCGCCAAATGCGGGTTCTATCGCCGAGCGCGGGCGGCCACGTGGGGCTGCCCCTACGGTTTCCGCTTCGCGCTTGGGGAGTTGCGCCCGCACGGGCACGCCACCGCGTGCCCCTACGTTGGCTATCTGCGCACGGACGACAGAAGAACCAGGGTTCTCGGCCGAGATACGCCCTGGTTCTTTGTGTGGTGCCTCAAGCTCCCTCCTCCGATAGAGGGAGCTTGAAGCGAGCCGCCAGTGGTATGCGGGGTTAGGCGCTAGTTGCCGAGCACGTTCTCGATGGTGAGCGTGGCGCCGTCGGCGGACTTGAGGACGAGGTCGAGCGGATTGCCGGGGTGAATCGTCGAGACGGCGGGCAGGTCAACGGTCAGGACCGCGTGCTCGCCGGCGTCGAGGATGCTGTCGCCGTTCCCATCGAGCCAGGCGACCGAGAAGGTTGCAGGTACAGCGGCCGCGGCGGTGTCGCTCATGGCGGTCTCGGCGCGGAGCTTCGCGTCGTTCGTGATGGCGATGCCCTGCGAACCGCGCAGGCTCAACGGGACGACCAGCCGGGTGACGATGTTGTCGTGGGACTCGACCTGGACCGTTCCATCGACTTTCACGGACGATGGGAGACCGGCGGAGGCGCTGCCGCCGTTGCCGGAGCCGGAACCCGAGAATCCGAGTCCGGACGGAGCGAGGAGCCAGAGCGCGGCGCCGGCGAAGAGAGCGAACATCAGAAGCGAAAGTGAGCGGGTCGAGTAAGTCGCGGGGTTGAGGGCCATGTGCTCCAATTCCTTGTGGGCCTTCACGTCGGCCGTTCAGAGAGTAGAACGCCTGAAATGAGAAATGCGTTACCCATGTCAAGGACGAGTTTGGAAGAGATTTCAGATTCCGACGGGCTTAGATGGCTCGCCGACGGACTTGACGAGGCGCTGGAGCTGCCGCGTCGGCCGCGGCGATGAGGGTTCCCGCTCGGTGATGCATCGCGTGGCAGAGGGCGACGGCCAGCGCGTCGCTGGCGTTGAGGTCTTCCGGGGCGGTCTCCATGCCGAGTTGGAGGCGCAACATCTCGCGCACCTGCGACTTCTCACCCTGCCCGTAGCCGGCGACCATCTGCTTCACACGAGCCGGCGGATAGTGGAAGACCGGCAGCCCGGCGAGCGTAGCGGCAAGCATCGCGACCGTGCGGGCTTCGCCGACGGCCATGGCGGAGCGGACGTTTTCGCCCACGAACGGCTCTTCGACCGCGACCACCGACGGTGCGAATCGGGCGATTATGTCACCTAGCTCTGTGAAGATGTACGCGAGGCGCTGTTCGAGTGGCAGCCGCGCTTTCGGGGCGATGACATCGCAATCGACGGCGCGCGGATCGGGGCCGTCCAGGCGTACGACGCCCCAGCCGGTGAAGCGGGTGCCAGGGTCGATGCCGAGGATGATTGCCGGCTGTGCGCCGTCCGGCATCGCTATCCGGCGTACGACGCGAACACGTCGTCGCTGATGTCGGCGTTGAAGTAGACCTTCTGCACGTCGTCGATGGCTTCGAGCTTCTCGACGAGTCGGAGCATCGCGACGGCGTGCTTCTCGTCGAGCGCGACGGTGGTCTTTGGGACGCGCGAAGCCTCCGCTGAATCGACGGTGACGCCGTTGTCCTCGAGCGACTTCCGCACCTTCTCGAGATCCGCGGGCGCGGTGTAGACATCGATCGAGCCGTCGCCGACCTGCACGTCTTCGGCGCCCGCGTCGATAGCGTAGAGCGCGATGTCGTCGGGATCCTTGCCGTTCGGCGTGACGATGATGACACCGCGATTCTCGAAGTTCCACGAGACGGATCCAGTCTCGCCGAGATTGCCGCCGGCGCGGGTCAACACGTTGCGCACTTCGGCAACGGTTCGGTTGCGATTGTCCGTCGCGACTTCGACGAGGACGGCGGTCCCGGCCGGACCGTAGCCCTCGTACGTGATTTCGACAAGGTCAGCGCCATCGCCTCCGCCGGACGCGCGCTCGATCGCGCGCTTGATGTTGTCGGCGGGCATGTTGCTTTCTTTCGCCTTCTGGACGGCGAGGCGAAGGCGCGTGTTGCCCGCAGGGTCGCCACCACCGGCTTTCGCAGCCATGATGATCTCTTTCGAGAGCTTCGTGAAGACCTGGCCGCGCTGCGCGTCAGCTACGCCCTTCTGGCGTTTGATCGTGGACCATTTTGAGTGACCGGACATGGCTTGGAGGCTACTCCCTTGCTGTTCGGCGGCGCTCGGTTGCGTGTGGGCGCATTGTACCAAGCTGCGCGGGGGTGCACAGCCGCTCACGTCACGCAGGTCCGCACGAGCGCTCGCCGCCAATACTCGGGAGCCGTTTACGGATCGAGCGTCGTGTTGTCGATGAGGCGCGTGGCGCCGAAGCGGGCGGCGAGCGAGACGAGCGCGGGGCGATCGACAGTCGTGAGCTCGTCGAGCGATGAGGCGTCGGCGACGCTGATGTAGTCGAGGACCGCGAGCGGTTCTGCGGCGAGCAGCGACCGCATCGACGCGCGAATCTCCTCCGCATCGCGTTGGCCAGCGGCGAAGAGCGACTCAGCAAGCCGGAGCGACTTCGAGAGCACCAGTGCGGCGCGGCGCTGCTCCGGCGTGAGGTTGACGTTCCGGCTGCTCATCGCGAGGCCGTCGGGCTCACGGACGATCGGCAAACCAACGACCTCGACCGGCACATTGAGGTCACGCACCATGCGGCGGATGACGGCGAGCTGCTGCGCGTCCTTGCGACCGAAGTACGCGCGATCGGGCTGGGCGATCTGGAAGAGCTTTAGCACGATGGTCGTAACGCCGCGGAAGTGCGTCGGGCGGCTGGCTCCTTCCAGTCGATCGGTGAGCTTCTCGACCGAGACGAACGTGCTCGCATCCGGCCGATACATCTCGTCCGGCGACGGCGCGAAGACGGCATCGACGCCGTCCGATTCGAGCAGCACGAGATCGCGCGCTTCGTCGCGCGGGTAGCGCGCGAGATCTTCGTTCGGCGCGAATTGCGTTGGGTTGACGAAGATCGTGACGGCGGTGCGGGCGTTGTCGCGCTTCGCTGCGCGGACGAGCGATAGGTGACCTTCGTGGAGGTAGCCCATCGTCGGCACGAGGCCGAGTGTGCCGGACGCGCTTGCGCGCCAGGCGCGGAAGTCGGCGACGGTGCGGGTTACGAGCATGGTGTTGGTGCGATGTGTCGGCGCGTGACGAGCGCCTCATCCCGGCCTTCGGCCACGCCTCTCCACGTCGCCGAGAGGAGGAGCGACTGGGGCCGTTGCGTGGATTCGCGGCCAACGAGTTCGCCGAACGTGGAGCGGCGACCTACAGGAAATTGTTGTGCCGCCTCGTTGCGGAGCACAACAGCCGGGGGCGGCTGTCCTACATCGCGGGTGCGCGCACCGGAGGGAGATGATTCTACTACGACGATGTGTGCGCGATCAGGCATCGAGGCCGAGGGCGTGGCGGCGGGCGAGGTGGTCGGTGTTGGTGAGTGGTGAGAGTTCGGCGAGGGCGGCAGGATCCATCTTGAAGCTCTGCTTGTTGGTGGGGAAGGCGCCGGTGCGGACGTCGGCGGCGTAGCGGGCGACGGCGTCGCGGATGATCGCGCCTGCATCGGCGTAGCGGCCGGCGTGTTTCGGGACGAACCCATCGTAGAGGCCGAGCAGATCGTGGAAGACCTGCACCTGACCATCGCAGTGGACGCCGGCGCCGATGCCGATCGTCGGGACGCTGAGTCGGCCGGTGAGCAGCTCAGCGAGCGGCGCGGGTACAAGTTCCAGGACGATGGCGAACGCGCCAGCCTGTTCGAGCGCCTGGGCGTCGTGCATGAGCTGAACGGCGGCCGCGGGCGTCTTTCCCTGCACCTTCCAACCGCCGACTTGATTGACGGACTGCGGCGTCAGGCCGATGTGCCCCATCACGGGGATGCCGGCCTCGACGAGCTTCTTCACGATTTCGGCAGACCGCACGCCGCCTTCGAGCTTCACGGCGCCGCACTCGGTCTCCTGCAGGAAACGCGCGGCGTTGCGCATCGCGTCCTGCCAGCCGGTTTGGTAGCTCATGAACGGCATGTCACCGACGACCATCGCATGCTTCGAACCGCGCACGGCCGCCTTCGTGTGATGGATCATGTCTTCCATGGTCACGGGCAGCGTGGAATCGTAGCCAAGCACGACCATGCCGAGCGTATCGCCGACGAGGATCATGTCGGCGCCGGCCTCGTCCACGAGACGCGCGGTCGGGTAGTCATACGCCGTCATCATGACGATCTTCTGGCCGCGCTTCTTCATCTCGCGAATGTCGGCGGTGGTGATGCGGTTCATGGCTGTCCTCCGGACACGGCGCGCCGTGTCCCTACAACTCAAGCGACCGGGGCGGGATCGATGTGATTGCCGATGCGCGCGATGTGGTTGAACTCGTCGACGTAGATGAGCGCGGGCGCGAGCGTGCGCGCTTCATCGTCGGTGGCGGACTTGTAGGTGAGGATGATGACGGTGTCGCCTGGACTGACGAGCCGCGCGGCTGCACCGTTGATGCAGATCTGGCCGCTGTTGCGCGCGCCCTCGATGGCGTACGTCGTCAGTCGCGCGCCGTTGTCGACGTCGAGCACGTGTACCTGCTCGAACGGCAGAATGTCGGCGGCGGCCATCAGTTCCGCGTCGATGGTGATGCTGCCTTCGTAGTGCAGATCAGCCTGCGTGACGCGCGCGCGATGAATCTTGCTTTTCAGTACGGTCCGCATGTGCACACTCCGTGCCCGGCGTTGGGCGCGAAAAAACCCCTTCGTTCGCACCGAAGAGGCACATGGAGACACAGCGTGTCTCGCTGTCTGCGCCGTCTCGGTCCGATCGGATCCAAGCAGCCTGGGGTCGTTTTCTCCCGCACCGTGTGCTCACCGCCCGGCCGTCCGGGTCGATGGCAATGCAAACATAGATCGAGTTGCCGGAGGCTGTCAACGTGGGCGTCAAGAGAGGCAGCGCGCGATTCACCGCAGAGCCGCAGAGGGCGCCGAGAGTTTGTTGGAAGGGGAGCGCAGCTTGGGCGCGCCGCGCGCATTGTCGGCGGGGCGGGGCGGGCACGGGCGGGGCGAGCCCGACCCCTCCGCGGACAGTTAGGCGCAACATCGATCACGAGGTCCCGTGCGTATAGAAAGAACTGATCACGTTTGTTAGCGAGAGGGGTAGTCATCGGCGATCTGGGTGGGTATACTCGGCCCCAATGGGAGAAACGAACCGCGCGGCCCTCGGCGGGCTGGGCGCGGCGATCGTCGGGCTTGCGCTGGTGGTGCTGGCATTGTCAGCGGGCTGGCTGTCCGGCGCGATCTACGGGGGGCGGTTGGCGCCGCGAGCCTGCCCGGGCGGATGCTCCTCGGCTGCGGAAGCAGCGCCGGGCGCTCTTTCGACCCCATCGCCCGTTCCCACACCGGAACCGACCGAGCCGGCAGGCTTTCCATTCGTCAGCGCGCGCTCCATCGCGATCATTGAGAACGCGTGTGGCGCGAAACTCTACGGCCGCGACGAGCACCTCCGACTGCCACCGGCGAGCTTGACGAAGCTCATGACGGCGGCCGTCGCGACGGATCAGGCTCCGACGTCGAAGCTCATCACGTCGCACGTCGATAGCGCCAAGCTGTACGACGATACAGGCTCGACCGTCATGGGCCTCAAGCCCGGCATGGAGTTGTCGCTGCTCGACTTGCTGTACGGGCTGCTGCTGCCATCCGGCAATGACGCGGCGATCGCGATTGCTGAGGGCATCGGCGGCACGCAGGCCAAGTTCGTCGACCTGATGAACGACAAAGCGCAATCGCTGGCGCTGGCAGATACGCACTTCACAAACCCGCACGGGCTGTACGAGCCGGATCTCTACTCGAGCGCGTACGACATGGCGATGCTGGCTCGTTACGACATGCAGAACGAGACGCTGCGGCAGATCGTCTCGGCCACATCGTGGCAGCCACGGTGGGACGGACCGCCCGTGTGGAATGGCAACGCGCTGCTGAGCAAGTACGACGGCGCCGACGGCATCAAGATCGGCTACACGGAGCAATCGCAGCAGACGATCGTCGGATCGGCGACGCACAACGGGCGGCGGATCATCATCTCGCTCATGCGCAGTCAGGATCGGTATACGGATAGCTCCCGGCTGTTCGACTGGGCGTTCGCGCAGCCGTCGCCGTGTCCGTGATCTGGTCGGTTGGATGTTAGAGGTTGGAGGTTGGACGCGCGCGTCTACGACCTGAATTTCGGGCTTCGAGATCACTCACTGACGGGTAGCCGCCGAGGGTCTCGGCTTGCGTGACGCCCCGGACGATCGCTCTCTCTACGGCGCGCGTCGCGAGCGCCTCGATGATGCGGTAGTCGGCGCCTTCGATGGGGCGTTCGCCTGTTGCGAGCGTGAAGATCACGTCGCCGTCGCTTGGCGTATGTGCGGGCCGCACGGCTCTCGCGAGGCCGTCGTGACAGACGGTGGCGAGGCGGTTCGCCTGCTCCTTCGTGAGCGCAGCGTTCGTCGCAACGACGACGAGCACGGTGTTTTGCGCGGCGACCTCCGGCTGCCAGATGCGGCCTTCGCGCAGTACCTCGACCGCGTCGTCGATCGTTCCGTCGTCGCGTCGCGCGCCGGCCAGGATGCGCCCGCTCGCCGGATCAACGATGTCGCCGGCTGCGTTGACGGCGGCGAGCGCACCGGTGATGAGGCCGTGCACCGACGATTCGCTCGCCGTGCCGAGGCCGCCCTTCATCGCGTGTTCGGGGCCGAGCGCTTTGCCGACGGTGGCCCCCATTCCGACGCCAACGTTGCCTTCCGCCGTGCTACGTCGCGCGGATGCGACGGCGCGATAGCCGGAATCGATCGTCGGCCAGCGGTCGTGGCGGCCGATGCCGAGGTCGAAGAGGATCGCGGCGGGCACGATCGGCACAACGCCACGGCCGAACGGGAAGCCACGGCCGCGTTCGGCGAGATAACGCATCACGCCAGACGCTGCTTCGAGGCCAAACGCGCTTCCGCCGCCGAGCAGCACGCCGTGGATCTCGTGCACGAGGTTGCCGGGTCGCAGCAGATCCGTCTCGTGCGTACCCGGCGCGCCGCCGCGCACATCGACACCAGCGACCGCCGGCTTATCGGGCAGCACGACAGTGCAGCCAGTGATCGCGCGGCGGTCGTGCCAGTGACCGACGCGGATGCCCGGCACGTCGGTGATCGAGCCTTCGGCAGGTTTTGGGTTGTGGGTGTTAGGTTTTAGATTGTCGGCCATGGCCAGAGGATAGCGAACGTGCCGAACGAACGGTGAAGCGGACAGGTCTGTCTCCTGCGGCGACTCTCCGAGAAGACCTGTCCTTACGAGGTGCCGCGCGCTTGCGAACGACGCGCCCGTCCGCGTTCTTGTTCCACCGTGAGCGTGGCGTAGATCAGGGTGCTGGAGATATGCGTCATGGCGCCGATGACGCTAACGACGTTCACGAGGCGTTTCTCGTCGACGGAGATGGCGGTGATGTTGATCGTCCGGCGCTGTTCGTCGATGGCTATGGCCGCGATCTGGTTGGGTTTGAGGCCGGTGTTGTCGAGCCAGGTCGACTGCTTCGTCAACGCCGCACCGGAGCGGTTCTCGCCCGTGGCCTGCGCCAACGCGAGCGCGACGCTTTCGCCCATTTCGCCGGTGCGTTTGAAGTCGCCGAGCATCTGGATCATCGCGAGCTTGAGGTCGCGCGCGTCGCTCTTTGAGAGCGATGGCAATCGCGCGGCGATCTGCCCGGGCGTCGGAAGACCAAGCGAAGCGAGGAGATCGGATTCCGTCGTCGTCGCGATCTCCTGGAAGAACGACAGCGCCGACGCGCGATCGAGCTTGAAGCCGAGCAGCGCGCGCATGACGGGTTCGCGTCCTCGCTGACGCAGCGCGTGCACGAGGCCGATCATGTCACCGGCTGCGTGCACGTACTGCTCCATGATGTTCATCGCCAGCACTTTGCGCACGGGCGGCGATTCGGTGACGAGCGCGCGCAAGCACGTCTCGGCGAGAATGCGTCGGCTGGTGACGCCGAGTTCGGCGTAGCTGCTGAGGAACTCGATGTCGCGCGCCTGCATGAAGCCGTCGAAGCATTCGGCGCAGCGCGCAGGCTGCGTCTCGTGCGCGTGGAACGAGAGCGAGCGGCCGCAATCGCGGCACGTGGCTTCTAGGGAGGATTCGCCTGGCATCGGTGGCAGCGTTGCGGCTCTCGTACGGGAAGTCAAGTTGACGGGAAGGGAACAAGGATTACGCGGATTTCACGGAGTTGGGGAAGACGCCACGAGCACCTCACCTCCGGCCTTCGGCCACCTCCTCTCCACGACGTGGAGAGGAGGATCCGATGGAGGACTGTTCCGGAAACGGCTCTCGGACGGCGATCGAGAGTGAGCGCGGCGTGACTAGCGTGTTGGGCGCTTGGTGGCTGGTTGCGCATGGAGCATCGGCTTGCGCGCGGGTTTGCGCGAATTCGCGCTTGAGGCGCCGCCGCGGGGTGCGGGCTGGCACTTGGGACAGAAGGTGCTACTGCGGCCGCCTACCTTAATACGATGCATGGCCGCACCGCATTCGAGGCACGGCTGCGCTTCGCGGCCATAGGCGCGGACGGCGTTCTGGTTCTCGCCGGGCGCGCCATCGACATTGATGTGGTCGCGCAGCGTGGAGCCGAGGCTGCTGCCGCGCGCGGCGATGCCCATCGTGAGCGCTTCGATGATGCCGGCGTGAAGGCGCTGCCAGTCGTCGGGCTTGAGCGTGTTGGCGGGGCGGAGCGGGTGAATCTTCGCGTAGTGCAGCGCCTCGTCGGTGTAGAGGTTGCCCATGCCGGCGAGGACGCGCTGGTCGAGGATGACGGACTTGATCGGCGCGCTGCGCTTGCCAGCGCGAGCGCGAAGCACGTCGGCCGTGAACTCGGCCTCGAGCGGCTCCGGGCCGAGCGTTGCCATCACCATCGTCGCGTCTTCGACGAGCCACATCGTGCCGAACTTGCGGAGGTCCGTCCAGCGCAGCTCGTGGCCATCGTCGAGCACAAAGACGGCGCGCGTGTAGTCGTCCGGGGGGTCGTACGGCACGCGATACAGCACGTTGCCGGACATGCGGCGGTGAAGCACCCATGCACGGCCGTCATCGAGATCGATGATCAAGTACTTGCCGCGGCGGCGGATGCCGGCGACGGCGCGCCCGGCGAGCTGGCGGCAGAACTCGGCCGGCTTGATCAGCTGCACCAACCGCGGCGCATCGGGCGAGACTTGGCACGACGTGATGCGGCGGCCGATGATGCGCGCTTCGAGGTCGCGACGGACGGTTTCGACTTCAGGCAACTCAGGCATGTCCGGAGTTTACAGTTCGTAGTTCACAGTTCGTAGTTACGGCGTGCCTACGTCTGGCGTTTCGATGTCGAGGAGCGCGAGGTAGTGGAAGACGTCGGCGCGGTGGTGGATGTCGTGTTCCAGCAGGTGGAACGCGATCCAGTGACCGGTCACAGGCTCCGGCTCGTCCTCGTACGTCGCATCCAGCTTAGCCTCGTCGGCGAGAAACGCTGCGAGACGTTCCCACGTGCGCGCGTAGGCCGCCTGGATTTCTGCCTTCGTGCGCACCGTCTGCCACACATCCGGTGCATCGATGCCATCCTTGACGGTGAAGCCGAGCCACTGGTCACGGGCCGAAGCGATGTGGATAAGGATGCCGCGGAAGTTCCACAATCCTTCCTTCGGCGACCAGTTCAGCTTGTCGTCGGGGATGTAGTCGACGAGGCGGATCAGGTCGGCGTTGAAGCGCGCCCATATGGGCGTGATGTCGACGCG
>JANXYW010000231.1 GCA_025355835.1 Chloroflexota bacterium | reverse complement strand
GGCGAAATGTGATGTGCCGCCGCCACTCTTCGCGCGGCGATGGGAAATCGGTCCGGTAGTGGGCGCCGCGGCTCTCTTCGCGGATCAGCGCCGCTTCCGCCATCAGCCGCCCCGCGAGCAGCAGATTCGCCAGTTCGTGCGATGCGCGATCGTGCGGTTCCGGCAGCGCCGCGCGCCACGACGCGAGTTGCCGTGTCGCCGCCGTAAGCCCGTCGCCGTCCCGCACGATGCCTACCTTATCCCACATCAGCCCCTGGAGCGATGCGCGGTCGGGAGGCGCACCGGCCTCGTTCTCGAACGCCGGCAGTGCGCGCGCATCGTCGGTCAAGGGAGCCGAGTCGCGTGCGTCTTCGACGGTGCGCTGCACGATGCGCTTCGCGAACACGACCGTTTCCAGCAGCGAGTTGCTCGCGAGCCGGTTCGCGCCGTGGACGCCCGTGCAGGCGACTTCGCCGCAGGCGTAGAGGCCGGGGAGCGTCGTTTCGCCCCACGTGTTCGTGCGCACCCCGCCCATCATGTAGTGCGCCGCCGGCGACACGGGAACCGGCTCCTTCGTGATGTCGACGCCGTGGTCGAGGCAGTAGCGGTAGATCTGCGGGAAGCGCGCCGTGATCTTCGACGCAGCGAGGTGCGTAATGTCGAGATAGACGCGGTCGGTGTTGGTGCGCGACATTTCGGAGACGATGGCGCGTGCAACGATGTCGCGCGGCGCCAGCTCCGCCTGTTCGTGATAACCGGGCATGAAGCGCTCGCCGGACGCGTTGCGGAGGATGCCGCCTTCGCCGCGCACGGCCTCGGAGATGAGGAAGATCGGCACGCCGGGCAGGCGGAGCGCCGTGGGGTGGAACTGGATGAACTCCATGTCCTGCACCTCGACGCCAGCGCGATACGCCAGCGCGATGCCGTCGCCGGTCGCGACCTCGGGGTTCGTGCTGACGCGGAAGAGCTGGCCGACGCCGCCCGTCGCCAGGATGATCGCGCCGGCGTCGAATCGATGCGTGGCGTTCGTGCGCGTGTCGAGGGCTTGCAACGCCACCGCCACGCCGTTCTCGACGACGATCTCCTCGACCTGCGTGTACTCCTTGATCGTGATGCGCGACATGCGCGCGAGGCCGCTCAGCGAGATCTCGATGTGCGCGCCGGTGGAGTCGCCGCCCGCGTGCAGGATGCGGTTGCGGCTGTGCGCGGCCTCGCGACCGAGCGCGACCTCGCCATCCGCACTGTCGAATGGCACACCGAAGTTCACGAGATCGTGGATGCGATCCGCCGCCGCCTCAACGAGGATGCGCGCCGCCGCTTCGTCGACGAGCCCCGCGCCTGCCTCGAGCGTGTCACGCAGGTGCAACTCAGGCCCGTCGTCGTTGCCCACAGCCGCGGCGATGCCGCCCTGCGCGTACTTCGTGTTGCACTCGTCGATGCCGCCCTTCGTGAGCACGCACACCGACCCATGCTCGCGCGCCAGCAGGGCGGCGTATAGCCCGGCAATGCCGGACCCGACGATCACATAGTCGAACCGCTGCGCCATGGTGTGCCACCTCTCCGTGAGTCCGGAGCCGGACTTAGTGTCACTAGTACACTAACTCGCTCGAGCAAGTCCGTCAACTGGTGATCTAGCGAGCGTGACAACGTGCCTGCGAATCGTCGATACTGCTTGCATGACGACGCATCACACGGACGAGCAGCCGCTCCCGGCCGAGCTGCAGGCGCGGCTCGATCATCTGGGTGCGCTCGCGCGAAACTGGGATTCGTACGAGGCGGAGCCGATCTCTCCGAAGGCCATCAGTCTGGCTAGGACGGTTCTTTGTCGCTCCATCGAGGCGCTGGAGCGGCACGGTGCGCAGAACGTCCTCCCATTCGCCATTGCGCCGGTTTCAGACGGCGGCGTGCAACTGGAGTGGCGAAGTCACACCGGTTTCGTCGAGATCGAGATCGGATCATCTGGTGCGCTGAGTGCACTCGTGGGACGCGGCGTGCCCTCGTCCCGAATCGAGGAAGAGCGCCCGAATGTTTCCGTCGCCGACGTTGCGACGCTGCTTGTCGCCATAGTTTGATGGATCCTCGGCTTGGCTGATCTTGAGACTATCGCCGACGACGATGCTTTGTACCGTCGCCTCGCGCCAGACCATATCAATCCAGACGGCGGCGTGAACTCCGCTGCCTTCAAACTACGCGGCAAGCCCGACCCGAGCATCTCCGTGGATCTCGCACGCCTCACTTCGCCGGGAGAGAGCATCGCCGTCGCGAACCGTCCGGGATTCCGTCTGGGTTTGCTCGTGGCGGCCCTGCCGCGAAGCATTGGGCTCACTGTGCGGCATGATCCCCTGCCTGAGAATCATGCACATTCGCTGGTCGAAGGTGAAAATACGAAGGGCCGCTGCCGTGAGCTCGCAGAAGGCACAGCTCTGCTCGACCTCGACACGTGACTCCTCTATCGCACTGAGCGACGGCCTCACACTGCTATCATCCAACATCATGCCCGAACACAACGACTCCGCAACTACAGCACTCGCGGCTGAAGCCACATACGACTGGCCGGAGGCCATCCGCCAATACGAGGAGGCGCTGTCGTCGCTGCCGCGCGAGGGTGACGAGTGGCCTGCGCTTGAGGCGGAGCTGCTGACAGCCTTGGGGCGGTGCTACTGGCGCAACGCCGAGGCGCGACCGGCGTGGCGGACGTTGATGCGGGCGGTCACATCGTGCAAGCAGCGCGGTGATGCGGCGGCGCAGGCGCGCGCGACGCTCGAGATCCTCAAGATCTGGGGACCGTGGGAGCGCCACCGAATGCTGGCCGACGACGCACTTGGGGCGCTCGGCGAGGGCGAACCGTACCTGCGCGCGCGGCTGCTCTGGGCCAGCGATCGCGGTGACGATGCGTTCGCGCTGGCGGAGCAGCATGGGTACGAGGATGTGCTCGCGTTTCGGCGGGCGGAGCAGGGTTGGCGTGCGTCGCGCGAGGGTCGTCTCGAGGAGGCGCGAGCGATCGCGCAGGAGATGCACACGGCGCACGATCGTCTCGGCAACTGGGAAGCCGCCGCGAACGGCCTCCGTAGCATCGGCTTCACGACGCTACTTGCTGGAGATTTGGATCTGGGCGAGCCGATCTTGCGGCACTCCCACGAGTACGCGGCGAAGTACAACCTGCGCTTCTTCGAGCACCTCGCCCTGATGGACGTGATCGGTGTCGCCTACGCCCGCTGCGGCTGGGATACGTGCGATCGGCTGTTGACCTCGATTGTCGGCGGCTCGGACTTTCGTGCAGATCTGTTCCGTATGTGGATCGCGGAACTGCGCGGCGAAACCGAGCGGGCGCAGTCGCTACTTGTCGATCCCCAGCGTGGCGGTGGATCGGGCGACGGTCTCGCGCAGATCCACAGCGCGAGGGCAGGCGTGCTGTATCGGGCCGGCCAGCACGGCGCTGCGCATGCAGAGCTGGAGGTGATGCTGCGTTCGGCGAACGGCGAGCATCAGAGCCTCGAACACTACCTGCCCGCTTGCGTCGATGCGATGGTCGCGCTGTGCGATGACGCGACGATCCGCGACTGCGTCCGCGAGATGGATGACCCGTCCAGCGATCAGCAGCGTCGGTTCGATTCCGGCTTCGTCTACTCGACGCTGCAGGGCCGCGCGTTGCACTACACGCGCGGTGCGCTCGTGCTGCGCCTCGGCCGCGACGACGAGGCAGCTACCTACTTCGAATCGGGTATCGCGTGGGCCGAGCGCGAGCGCTGTCCGCTCGACGAGGCTGCGTGCCACGAAGGCCTCGCGCAAGTCGCGACGCGCCGGGGCGATGCGGACGCGGCGGATCGGCATAGTCGTTCTGCGGTGGAGCTTCGCGAGCGGCACACCCCGCGGGCGTGACGACGGGGCGGTCGTCGCGAGCGGAGATTCGGCGCAGCTAAAGCTACGCGGGTACTGTCGGAGTGTTCTCGCGGTCTTCGTGGATCTTGAGAGGGCGACCACGCTGGGCCGCCCCTGCGACATTCGACGCTGGGCGTTGCTATTCGACAGTTACGGTTTTCGCGAGGTTGCGCGGTTGATCGACATCGCAGCCGCGCAGCAGTGCGATGTGGTACGACAGCAGCTGCATCGGGATGGCGCTGAGCAGCGGATAGAGCAGCGGTGTCGTGCGCGGCAGCGACAGCGCGTAGTCGCACTTAGCCGCGATCTCCGCGTCGCCTTCCGTGACGATGCCAACGACGATACCGTCGCGCGCGCGCACTTGCTCGATGTTCGAGAGCATCTTTTCGCGCGTGCCGTCGTCGAGCGCGAGCGCTACGACGGGCATCATCTTGTCGATGAGGGCGATCGGGCCGTGCTTCATTTCGCCGGCGGGGTAGCCCTCGGCGTGGATGTAGCTGACCTCTTTGAGCTTCAGCGCGCCCTCCATCGCCATCGGATACTGCGTGCCGCGCGCCAGGAACAGAAAGTTCGGCCTCGACGAGAGCGCGTGTGCGATCGCGGCGATTTCGGGCTCGGTCTTCAGGACGCTACCCATGAGCGCAGGAACATGCACTAACTCGCCAAGCAGTTCAGCCAGCCGCGCATCATCGACGACGCCGCGGATGCGGCCGACGTGGCACGCCAGCAGGTACAGCGCCGTGATCGACGCCGTCAGCGTCTTGGTGCTGGCGACGGCGACCTCCGGGCCGCAGCGCGTGAGCACTGCGCCGTCGGCGACGCGCGTTGTCTGCGCACCGGGCGTGTTGCAGATCGTGATCTGCGGCGCACCGTGACGCTTGGCGTCGGCCATCGCTTCGAGCGTGTCGACGGTCTCGCCAGACTGCGCGACGGAGATGACGAGCGTCTCCGGCCCGATCAACGAGTCGCGGTAGCGGAACTCCGAAGAGTTGTCGACTTCCGCCGGAAGCCGTGCGATCTGCTCGAAGTACGTGCGCCCGACGAGCGCGGCGTGCATGCTCGTACCCATGCCGACAAGCACGACGCGCGTAACGGAGGCCAACACGTCGTCCGCGATGTGCAGATCCTCAAGCTCGACGCCGGGCGGGTCGAACGAAGCGCGTCCCCGGAATGTATCCACGATGCACTGAGGCTGCTCCATGATCTCCTTGAGCATGAAGTGCTTGTATGCGCCTTTCGCAGCCGACACCGGATCGAACGGGACGTGCTGCGGCGTCTTCGTGAGCGGAGCTCCGCCGAAGTCGACGTACTCGGCGCCGCCAGCGGTGATGCTCGCGATCTCGCCGTCCGCGAGGAACGTCACCCGCTGCGTTTCCGGCAGCACTGCCGAAAGGTCGCTGGACACGAACATCTCGCCAACGCCGTATCCGACAACGACGCCGCCGGCGTTGCCCACACGCGCGGCAAGGATGCGCCCTGGCTCTTTCGCTGAGAACACGACGAGCGCGTGCGCGCCTTCCAGCCGAGCGATCGTCCGCCGAAACGCCGTTAGCAAATCATCACCGCCGCCCACGTACGACTCGACGAGATGTGGCACAACCTCCGTATCGGTCTCGGAGCGAAGTTTGTGGCCGCGATCACGCAGCTCGGCACGCAGCTCCAGGTAGTTCTCGACGATGCCGTTGTGAATGACGACGATATCGCCGGTGCAGTCGGTGTGTGGATGCGCATTATTCTCGGTGGGTTTGCCGTGCGTGGCCCAGCGCGTGTGGCCGATGCCGGTGCGCCCGGCTGGATACACGCCCTCCAGCCCGCTGCGGAGCGCACCGAGTTTGCCCGCACCCTTCGCTATGTGGATGACGCCATCATCATCGATGACGGCGATGCCGGCGCTGTCATAGCCGCGATATTCGAGCCGCTGTAGGCCTTCGAGCAGGATTGGCGCCGCGTCGCGCTCACCGGCGTAGCCCATGATGCCGCACATCAGCGCACCTCCGTCGACACATCTGCGGCGATGTTTGGCGTTGGCTGGTGCTGTTTGAGTTGCATATAATCTCCTCTCGCGCGGCCCGCTTCGATGGTTGGCTGCACGCACATCGACTCCGCGCAGATGCATTCATCTGCGCGCCCGAAGGGATGTCGTTTTGTGTGCGAGAGGAGAGTGATTCGCGGCTCATCGAGCCGGGCACGTTGGAACGGGTTCTGTCGGGCGCTTGCGCGCCGCGTTTTGTCCCGTCCATATCGACTGTGCTGCCGAGAGGTCATCCGCCGAGTAGTTCGATAGACCTCTACCTCGTCACCCCGACCGCGGTCGGGGCCTGGCGCTTGTATTCGTCCTCACCCCTACGCTCTCGTCACCTCCCTCCCGCAACGGATGCCGCCGCGTCGAATTCCACCCACGACTTGCCGTTCGTCGTCGCGCCGACATCTGCGCCGGTCACCTCGGAGTGTAGCGGCTCGTCGAGAATCTGCAACACCTCGCGCAGCGTCGATGCGAACGCGATCGGAACGCCGAGCGCGTCTTGCAACTGCGCCGGCGTGCGGTCGTCGAGGAATCGCGCGCCCGTGTAGTCGAGTGCGTAGCGCGGCATCACGACGAGATCGCCGA
>JANXYW010000172.1 GCA_025355835.1 Chloroflexota bacterium | reverse complement strand
ACGGCGATGCCCGGCTCGCGGGCGCTCGCGGCCCACGCGTGAATATCGAATCCGCCGCCTTCGTTCGGCGTCAGCGCGCACGCGACGAACGCGACGCGCACGCCGCGCACATCGAACAGCGCTGGCGCCAGCGCCTGCGCGATGCCGGCGCCGCCGCCGGCATGCCGCACGTTCACGGCATCGAGCGCGGCGATCGTGTCTTGCAGTCCGATCGCCGCGTAGTCCATCGCGTGATTGTTGGCGAGCGTGACGACGTTGAAGTGTCCGGCGGCCAGTCCGGACGCGAATTGCGGCGGCGTACGGAAGTTGTAGCCCTTCGGCCAGATCTCACCGCGATCCGTAAGCGGGCCTTCGAGGTTCGCGAAGCCGATATCGCCCGTCATCAGCGGCGCGATCAGCGCGAACGGATAGTCCGCGCCGTTCGCTTCCATCCGATCGACCACTTGCCGCGCGAGACTGATGTCGCCGACGGCGCTGATCGTCACGGATGCGCCGTCGGGTGCGCGCGTGGGCGTCGGCGCAGCGGCTGTCGGCGGTGAAACTGCGGTCATGGTCGTGGTTGTGGAGGCGATCGCGACGACGGTGGCGGTGCGGACGGTGGCAGGTGACGCGATCGCCGTCGCGGGGATCGATGTCGCCTCGGGCGCACTGGCTTTCTTCGCGCAGCCGGCGCTTACGAAGATCAGCGCAATCAGGATCAGACGACGAGTGCGCATCACGACCCATCCGTTCGCCAACACGCGCGGGCTGAACGCCCGCGCTCCGGAGGCGCGCGATCCCAGCTCCCCGCGGTCAGCCGACTTTCGTTACGCGTGCGGAGAGGATATTCGGAATCGCAGCCAACTCTTCGATCTGCGCTGGCGAGATCGGGTCGTCGATGCCCACGGCCATCAGCGCCCGTCCACGCACGCCCGTTCGCCCGACGCTCATGAAGCTGATGTTGATGTCGTGCTTACCCATGAACATGCCGACGGCGCCGATCATGCCGGGGCGATCCTGGTTCTCCAACAAGAGGAGCCAGCCGTCGCCGGGTGGTATTTCGACCCAGAACTCATTGATCGCCACGATCAGCGGGCCGGCAGGCCCCACGGTGCCGGTCACGTCCGTCTCGCCGGTGCTCGTGTGGAGATGGACGCGGATCGCGTTCTTGTACACGCCCTCTGCGGGCCCCTTCCGCTCGATGATCTTCAGACCGCGCGTCTCGGCGATCAAGTTCGCGTTGACGATCGTCACGTTCTCTTCGATGATCCCTTGCAGCAGTCCGCGGATCACCGCCGCCTTCAGCGGCGTCGTGTCGAGCTGCGAGATCTCGCCGAGATAGTCGATCTCGATGTTGCCCATCTGCCCGTGCGCGAGCTGCGTCGCGAGCGTCGCGACTTTCTGTGCGACGGGCAGGTACGGTGCAAGCACCGTCATCGTTTCCGGCGCGATCATCGGCGCGTTGACGGCGTACTGCGCCGCCTCGCCGCGAAGGATCGCCAGGATCTGATGCGCGACGTCGACCGCCACGCGCTCCTGCGCTTCCGCCGTCGAAGCGCCGAGGTGCGGCGTGACGATGATCTTATCGTGATGCAGCACCGGGCTCGCCATGTCGGGCGGCTCCTGCGGGAACACGTCGATCGCCGCTCCGGCGATACGACCTTCGTCGACGGCCTTCACCAGCGCGTCGATATCGATGAGGTCGCCGCGCGCCGTGTTGATCAGCCGCAGCGACGGACGCGCCTTCGCGAGCTGCTCAGCGCCGATGAGATGCTTGGTCTGCGCCGTCAGCACCGTGTGCAGCGTCAAGAAGTCGGCGCGCGGCAGCAGGTCGTCCAGCGACGCCGCCAGCTCGACGCCCAGCATCGCCGCGCGATCGGGCGAAACGAACGGGTCGTAGGCGACGACGTTCATGTCCAGACCCTTCGCTCGCCGCGCGACCTCAGAGCCAACCTGACCCAAACCGACGACGCCCAGCGTCTTACCCCGCAACTCTACGCCGACGAACTGCGCGCGTTTCCACTCGCCCGCCTTCAGCGATGCATTCGCCTCGGCGATGTGTCGCGCGAGTGCCAGCATCAGTCCCACGGCGTGTTCCGCGGCCGATATCGTGTTGCCGAGCGGCGCATTGACGACGATGACGCCGCGCTGCGTCGCCGCCGTCAGATCGATGTTGTCGACGCCGACTCCGGCGCGCCCGACGGCCTGCAACTGCGTGCCGGCCGCGAACACAGCCGCCGTCACCTTCGTCTCGCTTCGCACGACCAGCGCGTGGTAGTCGGGGACGATGCGCAGCAGTTCGTCCAGCGGCAGCCCCGTGCGGACGTCAACTTCAGCTTCACGCTGAAGGATGTCGATGCC
>JANXYW010000153.1 GCA_025355835.1 Chloroflexota bacterium | reverse complement strand
ATGGAACTCAAGAACACCGTCGCGATCGTCACCGGTGGCGCCCGCGGCATCGGGCGCGGCATCGCCTACGAGCTGGCGAAGGAGGGCGTGCGCGTCGCGTTGGCCGACTTGCCGGCCGTCAGCGCCGCGCGTGATGAGACGATCGCTGAAGTGAAGCGCCTCGGCAGTGACGCCATCGGCATTGATGTCGATGTGCGGAACTACGCGCAGTGCCAGGCGATGGTGCAGGCTGCCATCGATAAGTGGGGCCAGGTCGACATCCTCGTCAACAACGCCGGCGTCATCAAGGTGGGGCCGGTGTTCCTGTTCGCCGAGGAGGACTGGGATCTCATACAAGACGTCAACGTGAAAGGCACATTCCTTTGCTCGAAGGCTGTGGCCGGTCACATGCTGCAGCGGCGCGCGGGCCGCATCGTTAACCTTTCGTCGCAGGCCGGAAAGAGTGGCAAGGCGGGCGCGTCGAGCTACTGCGCGTCGAAGTGGGCCGTCATCGGCTTCACACAGGCGCTGGCCGAGGAGATGGGGCCGTTCAATGTCACGGTCAACGCCATCTGCCCGGGCGAAGTCGACACGTTCATGTGGCAGGAAGTGCTGCTCCCGGCGATCGCGCTCGGCACCGGCGTCACGAAGGAAGAAGCATGGGAGCAGGCGGCCGTGAAGAACGTGCCGATGCGCCGCCCGCAGACCGTCGAAGACATGGGCCAGGCCGTCGTCTTCCTCTGTAAAGCCGACAACATCACGGGCGAATCGATCAACGTCAGCGGCGGCTCGGAGATGCACTAGGCGCGCCGCGCCGAACCAAGAACCGGCGACGAGAACCTAGAACTTAGAACCTGGAACCTAGCGGCGCGAGCCTCGGGTTCTTGGTTCCAAGTTCTAGGTTCTGCGACCAAAGGGAGCACGCATGCGCATCGGATTCATCGGCGGCACGGGCGAAGAGGGCATGGGGCTTGCGTATCGCTTCGCGAAGGCGGGACACGCCTGCACGATCGGCTCGCGCTCGATCGAGAAGGCGCAGACCGCCGTCGCCGAGCTGCACGAGAAGGACGCCGCGCTTCCGTTGACCGCCGCCACGAACGAAGACGCCGCGGCTTCCGCGGACATCGTCATCGTAACGACGCCGTACACCGCGCAGGCCGCGACGTTGCCGCCGCTCGCGGCCACGCTCGCGGGCAAGATCGTCGTCAGCACCGTCGTACCGATGGCGTTCGAGGGCGGCAAGGCGTCGCTGGTCGCTGTGCCGGAAGGATCGGCGGCACAGCAGGAACAGATACTGCTGCCCGGTGCGAAGATCGTCGCCGCGTTCCAGAATCTCAGCGCCAAGAAGCTGCTAAAGGGCGGCGCGCTCGAAGCGGACGTTGTCGTTTGCGCCGACGATGCCGACGCGAAGAAGCAGATCATGGAACTCGCGGCCGCAATCGAAGGCGTGCGCGGCGTCGATGGCGGCTCGCTTGCGAACGCGCAGATGGTCGAGGGGATCACCGTGCTGCTCGTCAGCATCAACCGCAATTACAAGACGCAGGCGGGCATCCGCATCGCAGGTATCGCATGAGCGAGATCCGCATCATCGGCCTCGAAGGCATACCGGAGATCCACGCCGGCGACGATCTGCCTGCCATGATCGTAGCGGCCGCCCGCAGCAGCGGTGCCACGATCGAAGACGGCGACGTGCTCGTCGTCACGCAGAAGGTCGTCTCGAAGGCCGAAGGCCGCATCGTCGATCTCGCGACCGTAGTGCCGTCGCCGTTCGCAGAGCGCTATGCCGCGATGTTCGAGAAGGACGCGCGCCAGATCGAGGTCGTGCTCGGCGAAACGAAGCGCATCGTTCGCATGCAGCACGGCGTCATGATCTGCGAGACGCATCACGGCTTCATCTGCGCCAACGCCGGCGTCGATGCATCGAACGTCGAGAAGACCGGCACGCTCTGCCTGCTTCCTGTCGATTCCGATGCATCAGCCCGGCGCATCCGCGCAGCCGTGCGCTCGGCGCTCGGCGTCGATGTCGCAGTCGTCATTTCCGACACATTCGGCCGCCCCTGGCGCGAAGGCCACGTGAACTTCGCCATCGGCCTCGCCGGAATCCGTGCGCTGATCGATTACGCCGGCCAGCACGACCCCGCCGGTTACGAGCTGCGCGTAACGCAAATGGCTGTCGTCGACGAACTCGCCGCTGCCGCCGAGCTCGTGCACGGCAAACTCGCGCGCGTTCCCGTCGCGATCATCCGCGGCGTCGAATATCAGCGCGCGGACGACGCCTCCACAGCGGAGCTCATCCGCCCCGCCGAAAAAGACATGTTCCGCTAGCAGTCGTCAGTCGTCGGGCGCGAAAACGAAATGGAGCGCGGGCGCCTCGCCCGTCGTCCGCTCTTTTTTCTACAACTTCTCCGTGCTCTTTGCGGCTCTGCGGTGAACCCAAAACGGTAGCATCACCCCCGCCGCGGCGACAGCAATCCGAACTCACCGTCCTTGCGCTTGTAGATCAGCGCGTAGTCCTGCGTCGCCGAGTCGATGAACAGGAAGAAGTCGTGGCGTAGCAGGTCCATCTGGATCAGCGCGTCCTCGTGCGACATCAACGCCGCTTCGAAGTGCTTCACCCGCACGATGTTTCCGAGCACGTACTCGTCTTCTTCGTCGGGCGGCTCCTGCCGGCCGGGCGTCGGCGGCGCGGCGTTGAGCGCGTCGGCGACGGCTTCTTTCGCGCCGTGCGGGTGGTGCTTTTCGTCCAGCCGCTTCTTGTGCCGCCGCGCCTGACGCGACAGCACGTCGGCCGCCAGATCCAGCGCGCTCTCCGGGTCGGCGGCGCGCTCTTCGGCTCGCAGGATCGACCGTCCGGAGTGCACGGTCACCTGCACGGCGTAGCGATCGGCGGCGGACCGCGTCTCTTCGTGTTCGACTTCGACGATGACGTCGCCGACGCGCGGCAGCAGCCGTTCGAGGCGCTCCAGCTTCTTCGCAGCGTGGTCGTTGAACGTGGGGAAGACGGATGTGTGGTGCGAGCGAATGGTGAGGTTCATGGCGCGAGTGTACGCCCGGACGGTGACGCGTGACAATGAGGGAAAAGCGCATGCCTCGGCCCGAATTCGCATCCCGCGCTGGAGTCTGGACGCGCCCGGGCGCACCTACGTTCTCCGCAGCCGAGGGCGCATACTGTGTCCATGAGCACCAACATGCCAACCGAGCGCGGCCACCGCTGGTTTGCGGCCACGTACGACCTCATGACGAAGCCGGGCGAGAAGAAGCTGGGGCGCCTGCGCAAGCGCCTCCTGGCCGGCCTGCAGGGCGATGTCGTGGAGATCGGCGCCGGTACGGGCGCGAACTTCGAACACTACCCGTCCGGCGTGCGAGTGGTTGCGTTCGAGCCTGATCCGCACATGCTGAAGCGCGCGCAGGCGCGGCTGGCGGCGCTCGGCCGAACTGATATCGACGTCCGGCTGGCGGCGGCGGAGTCGCTGCCGTTCGACGACGCGTCGTGCGATGCGGTGGTATCGACGCTGGTGTTATGCACGGTGCACGATGTCGCGCAGACGCTTGTCGAGATCCGCCGCGTGCTGCGACGAGGCGGCGAACTGCGGTTCATCGAGCATGTGCGAGGGGAAGGCGCGCTCGGCCGCGGCCAGGATCTCGTGCAACCCGTCTGGGGCTGGTGCGCGGCAGGTTGCCACATGAACCGGCGCACTGAAGACGCGTTACGCGAGGCCGGATTCGACATCGCCGAACTGGAACACAAGAAGATGGCGCCGTGGATGCCGGCGATCGTCGGTACCGCCCGCGAGCGCGCCTAACGATACGATGTTCGTACAGAGACAGGAGCAGCACAACATGCCCGACGCCAAGTTCAACGAGCTGACTGCCGAAGAACGCTACGTCATTGAATCGAAGGGCACAGAGCGCCCGTTCGCTGGCGAATACGACGATTTCTACCAGCCCGGCACGTACATCTGCCGCCGTTGCAACGCCGAGCTGTATCGCTCCGAGGACAAGTTCGACGCCCACTGCGGCTGGCCCGCATTCGACGACGAGATCGCGGGCGCCGTGAAGCGGCTACCCGATCCCGACGGGCAGCGTGTCGAGATCGAATGCGCGAGCTGCGGCGGACATCTTGGCCACGTCTTCAGCGGCGAGCGGCTGACCGCGAAGAGCACACGCCACTGCGTGAATTCGCTGTCGATGAAGTTTGTTCCGGGCAAGTAGCTAGTGTTGTGCTTTCGAGTCGGCGCTGGGTAACGCGGCGCGAAGCGAGGGGCATAGCCGTCCTCGGCTGTGTGTCCGGCGAAGCCGGACCGGTACAGCGCTTCTTCGCACGAACCGCCCCGCGTGCGAGGTCTCTCGCCGAACTACACTAGGGCATGACCGAACGGAGCGCGATCATCGCCACCACTGCACAGCAGCGCGACGACGCCTTCGCCGTCCGCATCGCCGTCTTCGTCGAAGAACAGGGCATCGCCCGCAGCGACGAACTCGACGACTACGATGCCTCCGCCACACACTGCGTTGCCTACGTCGATGGCGCGCCGGCTGGCGCGGGCCGTCTGCTGCTGTTCGACGACTACGCGAAGATCGGCCGCATGGCCGTGCTCGCATCGCACCGAGGCACCGGCCTCGGCGCGCTCGTGCTCGATGCGCTCGAGCGCGAAGCCGCCGCACACGGCATCCGCC
>JANXYW010000110.1 GCA_025355835.1 Chloroflexota bacterium | reverse complement strand
GAATGGGAGAACAAGTGAGAGTATTCATCGAGTATCGTCGCCGTCGGGGAACAACTTGCTCTGACGAGGACGGTGGAATCCGCTGATGGGATGAACAGTTCGCTTACACGGAGTTTTGAGACGGGCTCATTCAGCCCGCGCGGTGTGTGCGCACGCGGGCGAGCCGAATGATCACGATCCACGAAGAGCACGAAGGACACGAATGGTCGGTAGGGCCGGTCGGAGCGCGGGCATTCAGCCCGCGCGGTGTGCGCGCACGAGCCAAAGACGTCTCCCACTACCGTAGCGCGGGCTTTTCAGCCCGCGCGGTGTTCGATCGCAGTCACGCGCGTCGATGTGCAGCGAGCAATGCTCGCGTAGGGGCGAGGTTCGCCCCGCCCTCGTGTGCGCACGCCGCGCATTCGTCATCACCGCCATCGTGCTCGCACTCCGGAGATGAGATCGCGGCCGCAGCCGCTGGCCCGCGGTGTGTACCCGCGCGCGGACGGGGCGAGCCCCGCTCTTACTCGAGCATCGGACTCTGTGTCGCCGCGAATCGAGCGGCTTCTTGCGGACGGGGACCGCGCGGGCTGGAAAGCCCACGCTACGGTTCGGTGCGGGGCCGGGCATTCCCGAACCCGCGTCGACCTGAGGGCCCTCTCCACATTGTGGAGTGGGCGCGGCCGTCCGCCGCGGTGAGGCCCCTTCGCACGCCAGCACGCACCGAGGCTATGCGCTAATGCAACTCTACGACTGGCAGCGCGAAGCGATCGATGCGCTTGTCGAAGGCAACGGGCACGTGCTCGTCGTCGCGCCTACGGGCGGCGGCAAGAGCATGTGCTTCCAGCAGCCCGCCGTCGATCTGCCGGGCGTCGCGCTCGTCATCACGCCGCTCGTCGCGCTGATGGCCGATCAGGTCGCGTCGCTGACGGCGCGAGGCATTCCGGCGACGTATCTAGCCGCGAATCTCGACGCCGAAGAGAACCGCCGCCGCATCGAGCGCGTGATCGCCGGCGAGGTGAAGCTGCTCTATATCGCGCCGGAGCGTCTCGCGTCGGCGTCGTTCGTCGAAGGCGTGCTCGCGAAGCTGCCGTTGTCGCTGCTCGCTATCGACGAGGCGCACTGCATCAGCCATTGGGGCCACGACTTCCGCCCCGACTATCTCCAGATCGGCGACCTCGTCGCGCGGCTCCACCCGCCGCGCCTCATCGCCTGCACCGCAACGGCGACGCCCGCGGTGCGGAAGGAGATCGTCGATCGGCTGAACATGCCGGACGCGCACCAGGTGCTGCGCGGCTTCGCGCGCCACAATCTGCGCCTCGCGGTCGAAGAAGTGAGCGGTCCGAAGCAGAAAGAGAAGCGCATCGGCGAAGTGGTGAGGCGCATCCTCGTCAAGCCGAACACGGGCGGCGGCACGGCGCTCGTCTACACCGGATCGCGCCGCAACGCAGAAGACGTCGCCGAAGCGATGCGCGCGCTCGGCTGGCGCGCGGCGCACTATCACGCCGGCATGACAGGCCCGGAGCGCACCGCCGTGCAGGAGCTGTTCCAGGCCGGGAAGCTCGACGTCATCGCTGCGACGAACGCGTTCGGCATGGGCATCGACCGGCCGGACATCCGCCTCGTCATCCACCAGTCGCTGCCGGAATCGGTCGAGGCGTACTACCAGGAGGTCGGCCGCGCCGGACGTGATGGCGAGCCCGCGACGGGCTTGCTGCTAATCGCCGATCCGGACATCGCGTGGCGCTTCAAGATGATCGCGTCCGACGACTTCGTCTCCGCGGAGCAGCAGCTCCGGCGACGCGAGATGCTGCGCGCGATGATCGGCTACGCCGAGACGTCGGCGTGCCGCCACGACCACATCCTCGAGTACTTCGAGGACGAAGCCGAAGAACTCGGCGGCTGTAGCCAGTGCGACAACTGCGTCGCCGCGGCGGAGGGCCGCATGGGCGCCGAGCCCGACGAAGAAGCATCGGCGGGCGAAGTGCGCGAGGCGCTGTCCGCGATCCGCTCGCTGCCGTTCGCCTCAGGCGGCGGCGCCATCGCGAGCTACCTCATCGGCCACGGCTCCGCGCAGATCCGCCGCTACGACTGGCAGACGCGGCCGCAGTTTGGCGCGCTGAAGCATCGTCGCGAGGATTGGGTGCGCCGCCTGCTGCGCCGTTGCGTCGCGAGCGGGCTGCTGGCTGTCGATCCGGAGCACCAGACGCTGCACGTGACGCGCCGCACCGTCGACGTGATCAACGGCGTCAAGCCGAACCCGGTGCGACTGCCACCCGCCGATCGCCCGACATTGCGCGTTGGCGCGAACGAGCCGCGTTCCGCCACCGGCACGCTCGATGGCGATGCGGCGACGCTCTTCGAGCGCCTGAAGTTGTGGCGCCGCCTGCGCGCCGACGCCGACGGCGTGCCCGCATACGTCATATGCCACGATGCGACACTGGCGACCATCGCCGAAGCGCGCCCGTCGTCGGGCGACGATCTGATGCAGGTCAACGGCATGGGGCCAGCGAAACTACAGCGCTACGGCGTCCAGATCCTCGCCGAAGTCCGCGCGCACACCGCCGAATTCGGCGAGCGCGTCCCGGCGCACCTCGCGGCGAACGCGCCCGATGACGGTGCGCAGTCTGCGGCAGAAGCTGGCGATGGATCACTGTACGATCTGCTCCGTGCGTGGCGTCGCCGCCGCAGCACGCGCGAAGGAGTCAAGCTTTGGGAAGTGTGCAGCAACGACGTGCTGCTCGGCGTGATCGAGGCG
>JANXYW010000436.1 GCA_025355835.1 Chloroflexota bacterium | reverse complement strand
TCCTCCGTCGAGACGACGACGCTCGTCATCACATCCTCAAGGTCGTGCTTGCGCAGCATCGCGCGAATCGCCGCCGTGTCGGCGAGCGTGTTGGTGATGCAGCCGACGCGAAGACCTGCGTTTGCGAGCGCCGTGACTGCCTCCACGGTGCCGTCGCTGACGATCAGGCCATCGATCTCCGTCGAAAAGAGCGGCGGCGTGACCTCGCGTAGCAATGTCTCGTCGATATCGAGGCCCAGCCGGCGGCATCCCGCGTCGATCCACTCGTGCGGCGGCGGCTCGCGCAGATCTGACGTATCGACGGCGTACGTCTTGGCTGCGTCGTGCAGAACGTCGCGAACCGAGCGCTGAAATGCCGCCGCTGCGGGAAGGTCGCCGCGATTGAGCTGTCTTACGAGGGTCGCGCGCATCTCGGCGTAGGCGCGTGCGAGCGCGTCGGGCTGCGGTGTAATGTCCCAGAGGGTGTGACCAAGATCGAACACAACGGCCCGAATCGTCATCGCGCGACCGGCGCCTCTGACCGAAACGCCGCCGTCGGATCGTGGACGGGCATCGCTCTCGGCGCCGGCTCAACCGCAGGGGGTGGCGCGGCGTCCGGCTCCGGCATAGTGGTTTGGGCGAGCAGTTGCTGGCGCTGCAGGAGATGCAGCAGCCCGCGCATGTACGTTGCGGCGCGAGGGACAGCTGTCTCCGGGTCTTCGACCACGCCTTCGTAGTCGAGCATGACGAACCCCCGATAGCGGGCCAGTTTCAGCGACTGAAGCAGTCCCGGCCAATGGATTTGTGCGTCGCTGCCGTCGGGCCGCACATCGCGCATCCGGGCGTGTACCTGCACGATGCCTGGGAGTATCGTGTCGATGGCGCTGCTCGCGCCGAAATCGGCAGGATCGAGACAGATGCGCAGCCAGGGCGATCCGACGTCGTGCACACATTGCGTGAGTTGCGCGGCAGCACCGACGATGCCTTCACTGCGGTTGTTCTGAAGCGCCAGTACCACGCCGCGCTCCGCGGCGTAGTCGGCGCATTGCCGGAGCGTTGCGGTTACATCGGACCACAGCCGGCGCTGGTTAAATTTCGGGCCGCCGAACACACGGCGGAACGCGCCAACGATACGGCCAGGGCTTTCCTGCACCCGGGTCGCCGGAACCCAGCCCGCGAAGACGCGAACGACGGGTGCACCTAGGTACGCAGCCACATCGCACCATTGGCGGACGCGCTCGGCTTCGATCGAGCGACGATCGGCCGCGCCGAAGTCGTTACTGACCGCGACGCCGCCAATGGTCAGTTGGAGATCGGTGCAGAGCTTCTTGATGTCGCGCAGGTAGAGCGGATCGGTCGTGGGAAAATGCAGATCGACGAGCTCGACGCCGTCCAGCTCCATCTCTTCAGCGCAGAGTCGCAGCCAGGCGCGCTGATCGATCCGTCCGGCGCGGAAGGCGGCGTGGTACGACCATGACGAGCAGCCAAGCTTCACTACACGTCCTCCGCAATCTGCTGATCTTTCGCGAGCGACTCGATGCCGCCGAAGCGTGTGCGGCGAAAGCCCTCCGCGTACGTGCAATCGAGGCCGGATCGGCCAGCGGCCGCGCGTCCCGCTGCCTTCATCTGCTTTGCGATCACATCGCGATAGTCGTGCGGGTCGAGTGCTTCGAGCCACGGGATGTTCAGCCCCGACGCCTGCTGCTGGCACTTCATGTCCGCCACCGTCAGCACCATCTGCGCCTCGTGTTGCCACAGCGCTTCGATCTTCGTGTCGATGTGCGCGTCGATGTCCACGAACTTGTTCTGGTCGCGCGGCGACTTAGCGAAGTACCAGTGTTCACTGACGTAGTGCGGTTGCACACCGTCGGCTGCGTGCTCAGGATAGAAGTTCGGAAAGTGCGCGAAGCTCGCCGCTTCGTTCGCTGCGACGGCGACGGCACGGTGATCCGGATGGCCTTCGTATGGTGCGAATGGATCCCACGTGAACATGATGTCTGGCTTGACCTCGCGAATGAGCCGCATGAATTGTCCCCGCAGTTCGCGCGGCGGCGCGTCGTACGCGAGATCGCCGTCGGAGTAGCCGAGCGGGATCACGCGCGCGACGCCAAGCACGTCCGCGGCGCCGTTCAGTTCACGGTCACGTAGCGCGCGCATTTCGTCGGCTCCCAGTTCAAACGAGCCTTTGTCGTTATCCGTCGCGACGACGACGATCACTTCATGCCCGGCGGCGGCGAATTTCGCGATCGTTCCGCCCGCGAAGAATTCCATATCGTCGCCGTGCGCTTCAAAAACAAGTACGCGCTTCATGTTGCCCTGGCAAGTAGACGCATATGGATGAGGCTGTCTGAAGGCGTAGTGTAACCGCTCGTTCGAGTGAGGTCACATGACGTTCGTGACATAACGCCCGGCTACGCCGTCACTTCACGGAGCAGATCGATCGCGGCTGCGCGGATCGTCTCCTCCGCACCCTCGTCGAGCATCGAGACGCCCGGCTCGTAGCCGCCGCGCGCAAACTCCGCACGTGGCACGACGTAAAACACGTGGTGGTTGGCGTAGCAGGCGATGAGCAGGTGCGGAATTCCCGCTGCAGCCTGGATCGCGAGGGCGGTTTCGACGAAGAACTCGCCGGGTAGGGCAAGGATGGCGCAGCCGGGGCCGAAGCTGATCGCCTGGATCTCCGGACGCAACTCATGCGACGCGCCCGGCCGCAAGCGGCTGGCGACTCCACGCTCGCCGCCGAGCTGTGTCAACTGCTCCATCACCCGCCGACGCGACTCGATGTCCCTCGGATCGAGCGCAGCGCGCTGCTGTTCGAGGTCGGCGATGCGCTGGTCGTACGCTTCCGGAGGCTGGAGCTGGCGCAGCTGTAGCGGAACCTTGCGGCTGGCGACGCGCAGGCGCGGTGCGATCAGGTTGCCCTTCACCGGCTTGTCGATGAGCTCGCCCCAGCGGATGTTCCAGACCTTCTGCTGTACACCCAGCGGCCGCAGCTCCTGCATCCGGCGCGCAGCCTCGGCGCCGACGATCGATCCGACGCGCTCTGCCTCGTGATGCTCCTGCTCAATCCATGCGGGATTGACGTCGCCGCATGCGCCGTTGAAGAACAGCGAGGGCGCATCGCCGACGATCTTCTTCACGGTGCGCAACGCGTGGCCTGGATAGTCGGCGCTCATCTGCATATTCGTGTGATAGAGCACCGTCGGGTGACAGGCGAAGTTCACGATCGAAGCCACGGCGCCGTCGCGCGAATTCGGCGAATCGAACAGCAGCACGCGCAGCGCGTCGTCGGCGAGGCCGTCGGGGTCGCGGCGGTTCTGACTGACGCTATCGACCGAGCCGCGCCCGGCTTTCAGCACGGCCGGGCGCTTGTTGCGATTCGCGGCATCGATCGCGCCAGCGATCAGCTTCGCCGTGATGTCCGTGAGCGTAGTGTCGAGGTCGGCGCGCAGTCCGGCCGGTCCCGCATGTGTGTGCGTGGCGGCGATCAGCATATTCTCCGCCGGGATGCCGGTCGCCTTGGCCGCGATCTCGCGCGCCGCTGCGACGAGGCGCCGGTCGACGCCGATGAGATCGCACGACACAAGCGCGATCTGTGTCGTTCCGTCGTTGACGACGAGCGCGCGCGCATGGAGATCGTCATGTACGCCGACAGAGCCGGTCGCGCGTGCGCCGTAGCCATCGAGGTATGTGCCGATCGGCGGCGTGATCACGACTTCGGCAGCGCCCGTGAGCAATGGCATGGTTGCTCCTCGTTCGGGAATATCTCAGGAGGACCTTCGAGGCGATTATAGGCGCAAGATCGCGCCCGCGCGAACCTGTGGGATGGCGTCGATTCCGCCCAGATTGCTGATCCTGCGGACCGCCGTCATAGACCGCCGGTTCTTGCCCGTCGTCGTATCTCGCGTTAGACTTCGGCCGCTCTAACGGAGGTGCACGGCGCCTCCGTTTGTGTGTCCGCGCCAAGACGCGACGCCCAATGAGCGAATGGGAGGAGACGCCGATGACGTTGGTATGGATGGTTCCGGTCACGGGCCTGGCAGCTGTGCTGTTCGCCCTCTGGCTGGCGCAGGATGTGCTCAAGAGAGATACGGGCACGCCGGCAATGCAGCAGATCGCCGAGATGATCTTCGAGGGCGCCATGGCGTTCCTCTCGCGCCAGTACAAGACGATTGGCGCACTCTCCATCGTGACCGCGGTCGCGGTTGCCGTGCTCGTAGGTTCGATCTCGGACGGCGTCAAGCCGATCCAGTTCGAGAACGGCCAGGTGAGCTTCGCTTCGACGGCTATAGTCGGTCGCTGGCAGGAGGGCCTGCTCACCGGCATCGCCTTCCTCGTGGGCGCGTTCTGCTCCGGTCTCGCGGGCTACATCGGCATGTTCATCGCGGTGCGCTCGAACATCCGCACTGCGGCGGCGGCGCAGATTAGCCTGAAAGACGCCGTCACCGTCTCGCTTCGCGGCGGCGCAGTATCTGGATTCCTCGTCGTCGCGCTGAGCCTGCTCGGCGTTTCGGGCATCTTCCTCGTGTACAGCCGCATCCTCGACAACCCACCGGAAATCGCACCGTTCCTGATCGTCGGATTCGGCTTCGGAGCCAGCTTTGTCGCGCTGTTCGCCCAGCTGGGCGGCGGTATCTATACCAAGGCGGCTGACGTCGGTGCAGACCTCGTCGGCAAGGTCGAAGCGGGCATTCCGGAGGATGACCCCCGCAACGCAGCCGTTGTGGCGGACCTGGTCGGCGACAACGTCGGCGACTGCGCCGGGCGTGGCGCCGACCTGTTCGAGTCCATGTCGGCCGAGAACATCGGCGCCATGATCCTGGGTGTCGCCATCTTCTCCGTCACGAAACAGATCGAGTGGATCATGTTCCCGCTGGTGCTCCGCTCCTTCGGCATCATCGCGGCTATGGCCGGACTTATCTCCGTGCCGTTCTTCACAGACGCGAGCCCCAAGAGCAAGCAAGACCCGATGACGCCGCTGAACTACGGCTTCTATGTGGTTTCTGCGCTGTCGGTCGTCGGTCTCTTCATCGCCACCAAGGTGATGCTGGGCGATGCCTGGTACTGGTTCTTCTTCTGCGGTCTCGTCGGTATCAGTACGGGTATCGCGTTTGTCTACATCACGCAGTACTACACGGCAGGATCGTGGCGGCCGGTTCAAGAAATAGCCGAGGCATCCAAGACCGGCCCGGCCACCAACATCATCATTGGCACAGCGGTCGGCTTCGAAACGACCGCTCTGACCGCCATCGCGATCGGACTCGCCCTCATCGGATCGTTTGCGCTCGGATCGCAGGCGGACATTGATCCGGCGATTCCCGCCTTCACCACGGGCATCTTCGGTACCGCCGTCGCGACGATGGGCATGCTGATGTCGGCGGCGTACATCCTCAGCATGGACACATTCGGACCGATTACGGACAACGCCGGTGGAATCACAGAGATGTCCGGCGCGCCCGAGAGTGCCCGCGAGATCACAGACAAACTCGACTCCGTCGGCAACACGACGAAGGCACTCACGAAGGGCTACGCCGTTGCCTCCGCCGGTCTGGCGGCGTTCCTGCTGTTCTCGGCCTACCTGGACAAGGTAAAGGAGCGGCTCGAAATTCCGCTTACCGCGGAACTGCCAATCGACTTGTCGAAGGTAGACGTCTTCGTTGGCGGCCTGCTGGGCGCCATGCTGGTGTTCCTCTTCAGCTCGCTGGCCATTCGCGCCGTTGGCAACGCTGCCGGCGCGATCATCGAAGAAGTCCGCCGTCAGTTCCGCGAAGACCCGGGCATCATGGCCGGCACGTCGCGGCCTGACTACGCGGCCGCTGTCGATATCACCGCCAAGGCGGCGCTCCGCGAGATGGTGCTTCCGGGCATTCTGGCCGTGAGCATGCCAGTAGCCGTCGGCCTCATCTTCCGGTACGCCCGCCACGAGAGTGTGGTCACGACCGTGAACGGCATCACGTACACGGCGCATGACGCATCGGGCTGGCTGGCCGTCTCAGGCACGTTGATCATCGGCACCATCGTCGGCATTCTCATGGCGACCGTGCTCAACAATGGTGGTGGCGCCTGGGACAATGCCAAGAAGTTCATCGAGTCGGGTGGCCTGAAGGACGACAAGGGCAACACGCTCGGCAAGGGCAGCGACGCCCACAAGGCCGCCGTCGTCGGTGACACCGTTGGAGACCCGTTCAAGGACACCGCTGGCCCGTCATTGCACGTGCTGATCAAGCTGCTTGCAACGATCACGCTCGTGCTCGCGCCACTCTTCATCAAGAGCGGCTCGGTCACGAAGACCGGCACACAGACACCGGCTCCCGGCACGACCATCGAGCAGCAAACACCCGGACTCGCGTCGAGCCAGGCGCTGCAGGACACGCCGCAGCAAGCCGTCGCTCCGTAGCGAACACCGCATCGAATACAAGAAGAGGGGGACTCCAACGGAGTCCCCCTCTTCTTGTTCTACCCAGAACCAGCTCCGCAACGGAGGATGAAAGATTGCGTACGGGCAGTCCGTAGACTGCCAGCGTCGTGTTGAGATTCCTGATCGTGCTTAGCGGTGCTAGTCCGGCCGTGTCGAGAGATCAAAACAGGGGCGTCCCACAGAACGACCCCTGTTGGTTTGCAACCAATGTCCGGCCCGTGGACCGGTCTACCCGGCCGATGCCGCTTCCTCGCCATCATCGTCCGCCGGTAAAGCGGTCGCCGCGAGATGCTCCGCCCACGATCGCTCCCAGTTCGAGGGGTCGAACGTGTACGTGTCGGCAATCTGGCCTCGCGCGATCTTGCGCAGCGGAACCGTTCGAGGCAGCGGGATGTCCGTCAGTAGGAAGTCTGTCGGCCGCTTGTATGTCGCTATGTCTTGCGTGTTCGCGTTGATCTCGTCGCCTATGAGCCGCCGCACGGCTTCCTCCGTTGCCGCAGCTCCACCGAGGCGTGCCATGATCTCGTCGCGGTTCGGGTAGATCACCACCCAAGCCTGCGTCTTGCCGCGCAGTTTGCGGCCAATCGCCGCGATGTCCTGAATGAGCGGACTACGCTCGAGCTTTTCTTCGAGTTCGTCTGGATGCACCTTCTCGCCGGAGTCCAATACGATGACGAACTTGCTGCGGCCCGTGATCCAGATGTTTCCTTCGTCGTCGATACGGCCGACGTCGCCAGTGCGCAGCCAGTCGCCGACGCGTGAAGCTGTCGTCGCTTCTTCGGCCCGCCAGTAGCCGGGCGAGATATTCTCACCGCGGGCGACGAGTTCGCCCTCGCCGTGGAGGTGGACGTACAACTCCTTCTCGGGCACGTCGATAAGGCCGATCTCGACGCCGGGAACCGCCTGACCGACGGTACCAAAGTGCTCTTCGTAGTAGTTCGACATGTAGAACTTCCGAGGACTCCAACGCTGGTCCGTCAGCACCGGAGAGGACTCAGTAAGACCCCACCCTTGAATGATCGGGATGCCCAACCGCGCGAACTTCAGCGCGACTTGCGGGTTCAGCGCGGCGCCGCCGCTGACCATGAAGCGCAGGCTGCCGCCGAGCCGCTTGTGCAGCTCCCGGAAGACGATGCGGCCGATGTTGATGCCTGTCCGCTGCTTCGTCGCTTCGACGATGCGGAGCCCCTTCTGGAACGTCTCCATGCGCCCCTGCACCTCGATGCCGTGCACGATGTTTCGGTACATCACCTCGAATAGCGCGGGTACGCCGAGGAACAACGTCGGCTTCACTTCCGCCATGCGATCGCGGATGCGGCGCAGGTCGTTCTCGAACGTCAACTCGCCGCCGATGGCCGGTGATACCGTCATGCCGACGATGAACGGGAACGCGTGGTGCATCGGCAGCACCATGACGATTCGGTCTTTGTCGTTAAACGGGATCGAGCCGCGCACGGACATCATGTTCGCCATGAAGTTGCGGTGCGTGAGCATCACGCCCTTCATGCCGCCCGTCGTGCCCGACGTGAAGACGACTGATGCCAGGTCTTCCGGCTTCACGATGGTCGCCGCGAGCTTCTGCCGGCTCTCGGACGTTGCGCGGCGCCGCGCATCCTCGATGGCCAGCGTCTCCGGTTTCACGCTGCGCAGGTAGCCACCCGGCACGCCGCCGATGGCTGCGCCTTGATCGATCGTGATGATCGCTCGCACGTCCGCTAGCCCCGACTCGAACTTGGGCAGCGACTTCATCGCGAGGAACGCGAGCTTCGGCTCCGCCCGGGCGACCATTTCGGCGACTTCCGTCGGTTTGAGATCGTAGTAGATCGGCACGGCGACGCCGCCCGCGATCACGATCGCGTAGTACGCGCAGGCCCAGTCGATGCTGTTTTCGCCGATGAGCGCAACGCGATCGCCCTGCTCGAGACCCAGCGCGACGAGTCCAGCGGCGAGTTCGTACGAGCGCTTATAGACATCCGCGTGCGAGATGCGGTGCCACTCGCGCCGCACCTTCTGCTGGAACGCGATCTTGTCGCCCCACACATGACGGTTGTCTTCGAGCAGGTCGGGGAAAGTTAACGGTGAGCCATCGGCTGAGCGGAGCGTACCCGGCGTATCGGACTCGGTGGGCGCGCCAAGCATCTTGAGCTTGCTCAGTACCATCTGTGCATCTCCCGGGGCCTGCGGGGGCCACTCTCAGCTGCGAATGCGGCGTTTCGGTTCACCCGGACACGGTTCGACGCGCGGTCGTGTTACGCAAGTATAGCCATCACGTCCCGTAGACGGGGACATATGTTCTGTCAACCAGCGCTCTGCTCGCGACAGTGGTTCGATCCAATGCTAGCGATCGGATCAGTGCGGTGGGAGGTACGAATGCACCATTGTCATCGGCGGATTCGGGCAGAAGCTAGAAGTCGCCCTCACCGCGAAGATTGCCGTTCGAGCGCCGCAGCTTCTCGAGCGCTTGCGCCTCGATCTGGCGTGCGCGCTCACGCGTGACGCCCAGCTCGTTGCCGACGATGTCCAGCGTGCGCGGGCGGCCGTCCTTGATGCCGAACCGCAACTCGATCACCGTGCGCTCGCGCGGCGTCAGCACGTCGAGCGCGTTCCGCACGCGCTCGCGTAGCAGTTGGCGCCCGGCTTCTTCTTCGGGCGAAGGCGCCATCACATCTTCGAGGACGCTACCGAGCGTTCCCTCTTCTTCTTCGCCGACAGGCGTCTCCAGCGATACTACCGACTGGCGCAGCGCACGAGCAGCTTCGCGCACCTTGTCCGGCGGCATGCCCATGAGCTTCGACAGCTCCGCCGTCTTCGGCTCCCGGCCCAAGCGCTGGAAGAGCCGCTCGCGCGCCTGCGAGTACTTCGAGATCAGCTCGGTGATGTGAATCGGCAGCCGGATCGTACGGCCCTTGTCGGCGATCGCGCGGCCGACAGCCTGACGGATCCACCACGTCGCGTACGTGCTAAATCGGAACCCGCGGCGGTGCTCGAACTTCTCGACCGCACGCATGAGACCGCCGTTGCCCTCCTGGATGAGGTCCATCAGCGGCATGCCGCGGCCGGCGTACTTCTTCGCGACGCTCACGACCAGTCGCAGGTTCGCGTTCACCATGTGCTCTTCGGCGCGCTGTGCGATCTCTCGCGCCGCGCGCACGTGTGGTACCAGCACCTTCAACCGCGCCGCCAGCGAGCGATCCGTCGGGCGCGTCGTACCGTTCTTGACGAGCTGTAACGCCTCTTCGAGCGCTTTGTGCGAGGTCTCGGGGAAGCCACGCTGCGCGACGGCGATCGTGATCAGGAGCGTGCGCACCTGCTGGGCGTTGCGCTTGGTGGACGCGGCAACGGTCGTTTCGAACTCTTCATCGAGCCTGTCCTGGATGACGTCACGCAACGGCTCAAAGTTGAGTTGATCGACCAGCGAGCCGCGAACCGGGAACCCCTTCAGCGCCTTCGCGCGGCGCACCAGGCCGGCCGCCTCGATCAATTCGCTGAGAATGCACACAGTCAGCTGCTCGATGGTGGGAACCGTGAGGTTCTCTTCCATGAACGCGTCGCTCAACTCATCGAGGATGCGTCCGCTTTCGATCTGCTTTGCGAGCGACACCTCTTCGTCAGGCCGGAGCAGCTTGTAGCGCGCGATTTCGTTGAGATAGAGCTCGACTGAATCGGGCGTTTCGCCCAGCGGCTCCTCAGCCTCGGGCTTGATGGCCGGGACGCTGCGCGTACGGTCGCGCGGAACGGCCGTTTCGTCGGGCGCTTCAGCAAAGTCCTCGGTGCGGCTGCGTTCTTTTTGCTTAACCATTCCCCATCCAATACAAACTCACGTACACACATGCACAATTGCGCCGCGCGCCCATTCGTGCTTCCCGACCCGTTTGACCGTGAATGGACTGCGTGGGCCGAGGCGGATTGGGCGTCAGACGACGTCCGGCAGGGGCCATTTGAGGTCGCAACTCAGACATCTTGCCTGGACCATCACCCCGCCGCTCCAATAGCTCGCCGTGAACTGCCTACGGCACCTGGGGCACTGTTGATCGCCCAAGCGCACTTCACGGGGCTCCGGCGCCGGTCGGTCATCCTTGCCGTCAGGGGCGTTCATGCACGACTCCAGTCGCATTGTACAACGCTTCGAGCTTGCCTTCTATAGCTACGGAGTAACGATATTGTCCATTTCGAAGCGATCGGATAGTTTCGAGCGCCGGAACCGAGCGCGGGACATCGGCGCAGTCTATGCCTCGACGATCTCGTCGTCGCCAACCCCTTCGTCGTCATCGTCATCCTCATCTGCCGCCCACTCTCGAAACGTCACGCAGTGATCGTCCAGCTGCGGATGCCGGATGACGAACTTGCTCTGCCGCAGCAGGCTCACCATGTACCACTCGAAGCCGATCAGCGCCTCGGCCTCGTCATCCGCGCCAATCTTGTCAAGCGCGACGGGGTAGGGTGCAGGCCGGAAGCGCTTGCGGGCGATCGCGCCGACGTATTTGCCGCAGCGGTCGCAGGTCAGCCCTTCACGAACCGCGTCAATGAACTCAGCGAGTGTCCTTGGTTGCCCCGTCATGCGATGGCTATTCTACCCGGCGCG
>JANXYW010000388.1 GCA_025355835.1 Chloroflexota bacterium | reverse complement strand
GCGTCGGCTATCCTTGCAATATTCAGTCCACAAGATGGGCGCGCCGTCCCAATCTTTCGTGCTCCTTCGTGTCCTTCGTGGCTCCCGGTTGCTCTCCGTGCAATCCGCGAAATCCGTGGTTCCCATCATCGTCTAATCTGTGGAAATCGGTGAAATCTGTGGACCCATCCCCTTCCGTGAAATCCGCGAAATCCGTGGTTCCCAACGTCCTCGACGAATACGCCGACGCCGAAGCCGCAGCGCTCTACGACCTCCAGTACAACGATTGGATCGATGACCTCCCGTTCTACGATGCGCTCGCCCGCCGCGGCGAACTCCCGTCGCTCGAGCTGATGGCCGGAACCGGCCGCGTCGCACTCCACCTCGCGCGCAACGGCCATCACGTCGTCGCCATCGACAACTCGCTCGCGATGCTCACGCGCCTTGAGGCGCAGCTCGATCATGAGACGGCGCAGCACGTCCGCATCATCGACGCCGATGTCCGCGACCTCGATCTTGCCGCCGAGAAGTTCGACCTCATCTTCGTCGCGCTCTGCTCGATGGAGCTGATGCACGCGCCGGCCGACCAAGTCGCCACGCTGCGATCCGTCGCGAAGCACCTCGCGCCCGGCGGCGTCTTCGCGTGCGAAATCCGCTCCCTCACCGCCATCGACTGGAGCCAGGAGCCGTCAGCGCTGCGCCACGAGTGGACGCGCACCGATCCCGCGACCGGCGAGCGCGTCACGAAGCTGCACTCCGCCACATCCGCACCCGCCCGCCAGACCACGCTCGACACGCTGATCTTCGATCGGTTGGCCGCCGACGGCACCGTCCGCCGCCGCGTCCTCGAAGTCGCCCTTCGCGCCTACGGCCGATACGAATTCGAACTGCTGCTCAACGCCGCAGGCCTCCGCGTAACCAACACCTACGGCGCCCCCGACCTCTCGCCCTACGACGACGCCAGCGATACCCTGTTCGTCGTAGCGGAACTCGCATAGTCGCCAACCGCTCGAATAGTGAACCAGCTCGTGTAGGGGCATTCCGTAGAATGCCCTCGTCGTGCGGCGCGAACTGCCGCTTCTCGGCCCGGCCACCGTTCCGTGGCGCAAATGTTTGAACGTGGCGCGGCGCACATATCTGAATCGTGGCGCGCGCCTGCGGCGCACGACGTTCGTTGTGGGGGATCACCAACCGTGCTCATCGCACTCGACGCCATGGGTGGCGACAATGCACCGGCCGAAATCATCGCCGGTGCGATTCTTGCCCGCACCGAACTCCAGATCGACATCGCCCTTATCGGCGCGAAGGAAGTGATCGAAGCCGAACTCGCGCGCCAGGGCGAGACACCCGCCGCGTTCGAGATCATCCACGCCAGCGAGGCGATCGGCATGGATGAGCATCCGGCGCAGGCCGTCCGCGCCAAGAAAGATGCATCGATCAACGTCGCGATGGGCATGGTGAAGCGCGGCGTCGCGGGCGCATTCGTCTCCGCAGGCAACACCGGCGCCGTCATGGCGTCGGCGCTCGTCACGCTCGGCCGCATCCAGGGCATCGAACGCCCCGCGCTCGGCACCGTCGCGCCCTTCAGCGAAACCGGCATTCTCGTGCTTGACGTCGGAGCGAACGCCGACGTCAAACCGAACTACCTCGTCCAGTTCGCGCAGATGGGCTCCGTCTACGCCGAGCGCGTCATGGGCGTCGCGAACCCGCGCGTCGCTCTGCTCAACATCGGCGCCGAGGACACGAAAGGCACCGAGCTCATCCAGGAGGTCTACGGTCGGCTTGGAAAAGCGGGCGTCAACTTCGTCGGCAACATCGAGGGCGGCGAAGTCCACAAGGGCAAAGCCGACGTCATCGTCACCGACGGCTTCACGGGCAACGTTGCCGTGAAACTCACCGAGGGCGTCGCCGACTTCCTCTTCCGCGAACTCCGCACCGCCTTCACATCAAAGCTGCAGTACAAACTCGCCGCGCTGATCCTCAAACCGGGCTTGCTCAAGCTCCGCGACCGCATGGACCCCGGCACCTACGGCGGCGTCCCTCTGCTCGGAGTCAACGGCGTCGTCATGATCGCCCACGGCAACTCCGACGCCCGCGCCATCAAGAACGCCCTACGCTTCGCCAGCCACGCCGCCAACTCCGGCATGCTAGACAGCATCCGCGTCCACTCGCAGCGTAAGCAGTAGCGAGCCGGGCCGTTCGCGCCCATCTGGTCCGCAACTGTAGGAAACCATCCTCCCGAACACCGAATCTGATCATTTCATGTTGCGAGCATGTCAAGTGCGTCCCACGGGGGTTCCCAGCGCCTCCATAAGGGAAGTATGCTATGCCCGAGGCAAAAGGATGGTGCTACGCTGTATTGAGCCGATTATGACTTGTGTAGGCACAGATCAGATGGCCGAGGGGGATCGTGGTTGCCCTAGCAATACCGCTGCCGGAACTGAAGAAGAACGCCGAGTCATTCTTTGAACAAGATGAACTACCGGTGGAGTTACGCTGGGTGGATTGTCTTTACCCGCGCCACCTCCGCCTGTTCGCGGTAGAGTTGGCGGATGCGCTGAAGCAAGAACCCACCGATGGCGGAGTGGCGATAACAGCAGTGATCCAGAAGTGGCGCGCGACTGCGGGGATCGATGCTGATCCAAAGCTGCGCCAGACGCTGCTGAACGGCCCAGGGAAGCGCGAATATCCCTCTTGGAGACCAAAGAAGAACCCTACGAAATAAAGCTCTACGACCTTGATAAGTACTTCGAGGAATTGGAGCGCCTCCCAAGCGCCAGCCAAGAAGAAGTGACCTCCTTCGTTGCGAACTACCTCACCGTTCAGCCGACGAAGATCATCCCTGAGCTTGCCGGGAAACTAAAACAACTAGCCGGCGATTACAAAGGCTATTGGCAATACGATCTTGCCGAGAAGCGCATGATCTACCTGCCCGATCCTGTGGCCAGGACGGTCCTCATCATGTACTTAGGGCCACATCCGGATTGGAAGAAACGACGCAAGAGACCTTGGTAGGCAGCCAGCGCGCCTAACAGCGATGCGCTTCTACTGAACGAACAGGGCGGACACACAGGTCCGCCCGTACAGATTCTTCGTGCTCTTCGTGGTTCCCGTCAAACCCTTCTGCGAAATCTGCGCAATCTTCGGTTCCTAGATCGCCCCACCCGCCGCCCCTACAAACTCTTCGTGCCCCTTCGTGTTCTTCGTGGTTCCCGTCAAACCCTTCTGCGAAATCTGCGCAATCTTCGGTTCCTAGATCGCCCCACCCGCACGCAGCGCACCGATCTCCTCCCACGAATACCCTAACCCAAGCAGGATCTCCTCCGTGTGCTGCCCCAACTCCGGCGCAGCCGCAGCGACCGATGCCGGCGTCCCGCTGAACTTCCACGGGAACCCGACCACCTGCGTCGGCCCGTTCGTCGGGTGATCGACCGTCAGCAAGTACTCGTTCGCCAGCGCCTGCGGGTCATCGAGCAGCGTCTCGTAGTCCTGCACCGGCGCGCAGATCATGTCGTGCGCTTCGAGCGCGGCGATCCATTCCGCCGTCGTCTTCGCCATGAACTTGTCGTCGAGTAACGGGTACAGCGCATCGATGTTCTGGATGCGCGTCAGCCCATTCGAGAAGCGTTCGTCGTGCTCGAGCTCCGGCATCGCCACCGCCGCGCAGAACGCCGGCCAGCGATCATCGCCGACGCCGCCAACCACCGCCCACCCATCCGCCGTCTCGAACGTCCGCCAGATCGTCGGCAAGTACGCATGCCCACGCCCGGACCGCCGCTTCCGCCGACCCAAAATGTACGTCTGCAACTCCCACGCCTGCGAAGCCACCGCCGACCCAAACAAAGAGGTCTCCACCTTCTGCCCCAACCTCTTCCCTTCATCCCTCGCCCCGCCTTCTCGCACCTCACCCCTTCGCGCCCCTTCGTGTCCTTCGTGGCTCCCGCCCCCCAAATCCGTGGAATCCGCGAAATCCGTGGTTCCCGTCTCTCCCCTAATAACCCTCTGTGCCTCTGTGCCTCTGTGGTGAACCGAATCCCGCGCATACAGCGCAGCGATCACCGCCAGCGCCAGGTTCATCGCACCGATGTAGTCCGCGATCGCCACCCCAGCCGGCAGCGGTCCACCCTCCACCTCGCCCGTCATCGACATCAACCCCGACCGTGCCTGCGCCGCGATGTCAAACGCGGGATGCGTCGTCTTCGGCCCCTGCCCGCCCCATCCCGACGCGTGCGCATAGATGATCCCCGGCGACAGCGCGCGCACTTCGTCGTACCCGAACCCCAGCCGCTCCATCACGCCGGGACGGAAGTTGTGCACCAGCACATCCATCGATGGCAGCAGCTTGCGCACGATCTCACCGCCGCCGCCCGTCTTCAAATTGATCGTCAGGCTGCGCTTCCCGCGGCTGTGCGCCAGGTGATACGCGCTCAGCCGATGCTCGCCGTGCATCTGCAACACGCGCCCCAGATCGCCGAACCCCGGCGGCTCCACCTTGATGACGTCCGCGCCCATATCGGCCATCACCAGCGTCGCCTGCGGCCCCTGCTGAAAGATCGTAAAGTCCAGCACCCGCACGCCCGAAAGCGGTCCCGCCATCGCATCACCTCCAAACTCACGCAAAGCGCAGTATAGGCCTGCTCGCTCGCGCCAAACACGTAGGCGACGAATGCCGGCTAGGCCGTGCGATGAACCATCGCCTACTCGGCGACTCCATCGTCGATTTCGTGCAGCCACCTCGAATTGACAGACCTCTCCACGACGTGGAGAGGGCGCGGCCGACGACCGGGGTGAGGTTCGCGCGTTGGCGGAAAGGTGCTAACGGTTCAATCACGTTCGTCCACCGCAGAGAGTGGCACAGCCGTCCCCAGCTGTGACCAGCACGAAACGCTGCACCCGCGTTGCGGCCGCACGAGTCGCCGCAGGAGACAGCGCGGAGGTGAGGTCTCCGACCACTCATCGCGCACCACCCCCAAACCTGCTTCAATGCACCACCACCAACCGCGGCGCCCAGTCCCCAACAACTGAGGACCGGCGACCGACGACTGGATCCGGAGGATCACCGTGACCGCACTACCCAAGCGCGTCGACCACGTGAGCATGGCCGTCTGGAACATCGACGACCAGCTCCCCTTCTTCACCGAAGTCTTCGGCTGGAAAGAAGCCGGCCGCTTCAGCAA
>JANXYW010000372.1 GCA_025355835.1 Chloroflexota bacterium | reverse complement strand
ATCTTTGCGCCCTTCATACACGGCGCCGCCGAAGGCTTCGGCAGCCTGCTCCCGCGCTCGCTCCTCAGCGGTGTGGAGCAGAAGCTGATCTATGCCGGCGAGCCGATGAACATGCAGGGCTTCCTGACGATGGTGCTCGTTTCGACGGTTGCCTCGGCCGCGCTGGCGATCATGATCGTCGTTGTATCCGGCGCACAGGTCAGCGGCATGACGATCGCTCTGGCCGGTGGTGTCGTGTTCATCGGGTTCTATCTGCCGTTCTACCTGATTGGCTCGCGCTCCAAAGCGCGGCAGAACACAATCATCAAGAGTCTGCCCGATGCGTTCGACCTGATCACGACGTGCGTCGAAGCCGGCCTCGGCCTCGATGCCGCGCTTGCGCGCGTCGCCGAGAAGGTCAAGGGTCCGTTTTCGGACGAACTGGCTCGCGCGCTGCGGGACATCGCACTCGGCAAGTCGCGCCGCGACGCGCTGAAGGAAGTCGGCGAGCGCACAGGCGTGCCGGACCTCATTCAGTTCACGAACGCTGTCATCCAGGCCGAGGCGATGGGGTCATCGGTCGGCACGGTGCTGCGTGTGCAGGCGGATCAGTTGCGTGTGAAGCGCCGCCAGCGCGCCGAGCAGGCGGCGTACAAGGCGCCGGTGAAGATGCTCTTTCCGCTCGTGCTCTTTATCTTCCCGACCCTGTTCATCGTCATCCTGGGGCCGGCCATCATCACCATCATGTCGGGCTTCCCGAAATAAGCCGCAATCCTTCCTCGCCCCGCCTCACACGAACCGCCTCTTGGGCGGTTCGTGTGTTTTGTCGTCCGGCGGGCTGCTACGATGATGCAGTTTCCCGTATTGAATCACCGGAGGTGCGCGCGATGTTCGTCGCCATGAACAACTTCAAGGTCGTAGCAGGCAAGGAGAGCGAGTTCGAGGAGGTGTGGAAGAACCGCGAATCGCACCTTCAGGAAGTGGCCGGTATCGTGCGCTTCGCACTGCTGCGCGGCGACGCTGAGGGCGAGTACATCAGCCACAGCACGTGGGAGAGCCGCAACGCCTTCATGGCGTGGATGCAGAGTCCCGCGTTCGCCGCAGGCCACCGAGGCTCGTCGATGATGGGCATCGTCGCGGGGCCGCCACAAGTGAAGCTGTTCGATTCCGTCATCGCACAGGAATTCGCGGCCCCGACAGCCTGATGTCGGACGCGATCCTCGGCGGCCTCGGCAACCTCGCGACGCTGCGTGACGCCCGCAGCCAGCGCGCATCGTCGTGGGACACGACCGGCGGCAACGCCGACTTCTGGATCATCCGCCCCGGCGAGACGCGCACGATCGCCGATATGCGCGGCCCCGGCTGCGTGCGCCACATCTGGATGACGACGATGTCGCGCGAGGACGCGTACCTGCGCCGCAGCATGCTGCGCATGTATTGGGATGGCGCGGTCACACCGTGCGTAGAAGCGCCGTTGGGCGACTTCTTTGGCATCGGCCATGGAATGATGGCGGAGTTCTGGTCACAGCCGCTTTCGATGAGTCCGCGCGACGGCCGCGGCTTCAACTGCTACTTCCCGATGCCGTTCACTTCGAGCGGCCGCATCGATATCACGAACGAAGGCGAGCGCAGTCTCATTCTGTACTTCTACGTCGACTACGAAGAGTACGATCGCGCGCCGACGGATGCGGCGTACTTTCACGCGCAGTGGCGTCGCGAGAATCCGACGGATGGTTGGGGCAAGAAGGGCGAGCCACACACAAACAGCGAGCGCACGGAAGCGTGGACGCGCCCGAACATCGAAGGCGAGGGCAACTACGTCATCCTCGAAGCCGCCGGTCGCGGCCACTACGTCGGCTGCAACCTCAACATCGATGTGTTCGAGAAGCAGCAGAACGACTGGTACGGCGAAGGCGACGACATGATCTGGATCGACGGCGAACTGACGCTGCGCGGCACAGGCACGGAGGACTACTTCAACACGGCGTTCTGCCCGGCGAAGACGTTCTCAGCGCCGTACCACGGGCTCACGGTGTACTCCGGCACGGACATCTGGCCGTGGTCGGGCAAGAACTCGATGTACCGCTACCACATCGAAGATCCGATCCATTTTCGCAAGTCGATCAAAGTGACGATCGAACACGGCCACGCCAACGACCTCTCGAACGACTACTCCAGCACGGCCTACTGGTACCAGCTTGAACCACACGCGGAGCCGCACCCGCTGCTGCCTGTAGCGGAGCGTTTGCCGCGCCCAACGGGCTGGCGTCTGTAGCACGCGTATCCTAGAACCAGGCACCGCGTAGAGGCAGTCCGTAGACTCCCCTCCCTGTGCGGTACACAACCCCCGGCGAATGGCACCATCAGCCGCACGCAAGACAAGCCTGTCCGGGTACGGCACCTTCGCTACAGCACTAGCTCGAACAGCACGCCCGTCGGCGTGCGGCGCATTTCGCTGAAGCCGAACGCGAGGTAGAACGCGATCGCGTCTTCCCATCCAGCGTTGGTACCGAGCACGACGCGCGAGCAACCGCGTTCGCGCGCATGCTCCACCAGGCGCGTCAGTACGGCGCGCGCGACGCCTTTTCGGCGATGCGCGGCCGCGGTCGACATGCGCGATATGATCGCGACTCCATCGGCCTGCGGCGTCAGCGCGCCCGTTCCCGCGATCACGTCGCCATCGCACGCAACGAGAAAGAGCGCGCTGGCGTACGACGCCGCAATGTCGCCGAGATCCGGGTTCAGCGTCTCGTCGATTGCACCGAAGTGCTCGCCGAGGCCTTCGAGGATCAGCGTGCGCGCGGCCGGTTGATCCGCCGGCTCGAACGGCCGAACCATGATGTTTGCGTCGCTAGGAGTCATCTCGACCAGCCTCCCGGGCTCTACCAACCAACAAGGTCTCCGTGACCTCTGTG
>JANXYW010000356.1 GCA_025355835.1 Chloroflexota bacterium | reverse complement strand
ACCTTCGTCACATCGATTCCGATAGTGAACGGCTGGTCGCCGACGATGCGGCGCGTTGTCTGGATGCCGCTGTGCGCGGGGTCGGCGTCGAGACGCATCTCGTACTGGCAGTCGGCGGGCGCCGCGGGCGGCGAGATGAAGCCTGTGCACGGCGGTGGCGGGGACGGCGGGCCGATCGGCGTCGGCGTGGCCTCCGGCCCGCATCCCGCCGGATCGAAGGTCACGCAGCCTGCCGGCGGTGAGAGCGGAGTGCACGGCGGCGATGTCTGGTTCGGCGCGCAGATCGGCGGGCTGATCGGCGTCTGTACGCCGCAGGGCGGGCTCACGCTCGCAGGTGGCGAGAGCGGGCAGCCGGAGTTGGGCCGGCAGCGCAGGCGGATCGCCGTCTCCATCTCGCCCGAGCGTACCGTGACGTTGGGCTGGTAGGAGTAGGCGTCGGAATACACGACGATCGACGTCGACGCCTGGCCGTTTTTCGTCAGCGCGAAGTAGGGCGAGGGCGAGCCGTTGAACACGGAGAACTGCACGGGCGTGCCGTCGTCGACGACGTTGCCGAACTGGTTTCGCAGCGTCACGTGCAGCAGCGAGTTGCTGAATCCATCGCAGGCGATGGCTGAAGGCACCGGCTGATCTAGCTCGATGCTATGCGCGAGTGAACTGCATGGCGGGCTCGACTGAGGCGGCGAGATGGCGCAACCGGGATCGGGCGCCGACGCCGGGGTGGGCGTCGAGGTTGGAAGCGGAAACGTCGACGTGCCCGTCGCCTGCACGATGCCGCGCTGCGATATCGGCGGCAGCGCGCCGCTGGAGCCTCCGACGAGACCCGAAGCGCTGGCGCCGAGTAGTCCGAACTCCAGGGCGCCCAGCGCCAGCAGTGCAATGACGAATGCGGCGATCTTCTTGTTCATAGCCTTACCTTCCGTGCCTGTCTCTCAGCCGACGTGCCCCTGCCGATTCATGGTGCGTAGAACGCGGCCGCGCCGCGCGTATACCCGTATTGTTCCAGCCCGCTGCTTTTCGGGGACAGGAGCTCGCCGTCACCCTTTCGCCAGACGTACACCGGTCGATACGCCGCCGACGACCCAGATACCGATGGCGCGGTTGGCACGTAGAACGCAACTTTGCCACGCGCGAAGCCGTCGCCGGGCGATGCGGCCGCGTACCGCGCCGTGGCGCCGTGCTGCCAGAGGTACACCGGCTCGAACCCTTCAATCGCTGTCGCTGACGCATAGAATGCGACGCCTTGATCTAACCAGCCACTGCCGGGCGATGACGTGGCGTAGGCGACGGCATCGTCCGCACCACGCCATTCGTGGATGGCCGCGCCCGGGCGCACTTCGAACGCGGTCGTCGAGTATGGCTCGATGCTGCTTACCGTTACGAACATACTGCCGCCGTCATCCATCGCCAGGCTCGCGTGCTGGAGCGGGCTGTAGCACGTGGGAACGCGCACCTGCGCGAATGTCGTGCAATCCAGCCATGGCTGGGCGTCCGACCAGGGTCCTTCGAGCCGATCCGCAGTGCGCGCGCCGACCGACGCGAACGTCGTGTTCACCAGAGCGATGTACTTGCGCAGCGATTTGTTCCAGGCGATGCTCGCGCCGTTTTCGAAATCGGCGAGCTTGCGCACAGGATCGTCGGAGTCCGGCACTTGCCATAGTGGGCGAGCGGCGGCGAGTGAGGTGCTCCAGCGGCTGCCGATCCAGTACTCGTACGCGCCCGCGTCGGCCATACGCGACGGATCGACGCGCGCCAGGATCTCGCGCACGCCGGTCGATTCCGTGACGCCCGGCGCCTTCGTTTCGAGCACGATGCGCAACAGGCCGTCCGAACCGACTTCGACCGGCTCGGTGCCGATGATTTGTCCGTTCGCGGCACTGTCCGCGCCCCAGAGCTTCCGAGAGAGCACGGTCGTCCGCATCGTCGTCGTGTCAAGCTGCGCCAATCCGACTTCGCCGATGGAGTACGCGTACGGGCCGGAGCCGTAGACGTACGAGGTGTAGAAATAGAATGTGCGGTCGTCGATGGGCCAGACACCCGACGGCCAGACGGTCAGTGAGCCATCCTTCGGCAGGAACGGCACGGCGATGCCGTCGCGCGTGTAATACGTCAGCTTTGGGCATCCGTCAGGACCCCGGGCATCGGACCAGGCGATGGCGTTCTGTTCGATCTGCTTACCCGACGCGGGCAGGAACAGCGTGTCGCCGAACAACCACCATGTGCGGCCGCCGACGACGAGCGACTGGCCGCCGTCCGCGCCCTGCACGTACGCGGCCGCCGCGTCGGCGTTCGAGAAGGAGCAGATCTGGCGCGCGAAGATAGCTGGCGGAGCGGGCTCGGCGACGAGCGCCTGGCCGCCCGTAGGCGTCGACGCTGGCCGGAAGGCTCGTGCGCCAAGCAGCACGGCGCCGGCGATGGCGGGCAGGGCCGCGAGCGCGATCAGCAGCCGGCCGCTGCGGCGCGTTGTTGTTCGGGCCTCCGTCAGGGTGGCCACCGCCTTCTGTGACTGCTCAGCCCCTGCGAGGGTCGCAGGATACCACGAAGTCACCGAGCGGTCGGCG
>JANXYW010000312.1 GCA_025355835.1 Chloroflexota bacterium | reverse complement strand
GTGTCAGCCACGTCGTTCATGCGTTGATACGGCGACCAAAGAACAAGGTGCGTGACTTGCTCCTGGCGTTCGGTCGCAAGTTGAAGGGCCACCGATAACGACAGCAGGTTCCCAAGGTTGATTGCGACGTTACGGTGGTGTCTGCCGCGACGCTGCTCATGGATGCTGAAGCCGTCATCGCCGCCGCGAAGATCGACCACTTTGCCGCAATCAACCTTGGGAACCTGCTGTCGTTATCGGTGGCCCTTCAACTTGCGACCGAACGCCAGGAGCAAGTCACGCACCTTGTTCTTTGGTCGCCGTATCAACGCATGAACGACGTGGCTGACACGCAGTACGCCAAGGTGGGCCGGGCGCTCGCTGAGGCCGACTGGCCCTCCTACGTAGCAGCCATCTTCCTAGTCCTGTTTGGATTTGACGCGGCGGCCAACCCGGAGTTCGTCGAAATGGCAAAGGCTGCCGGTGCTTGGGCAGATCCCGCCGTGGGCCTTCTATACAGGAGATTGGAGGAGGCCACAGATCTGGGCGACCTCCTGCCGCGTGTAACCCAACCGACCCTTGTCGTGAGAGAAGAAAATCACAGCTTTCCTTCCGTCCGTGTCAGCCAGCGGATCGCGGCACAGATCCCGGGCGCGCAATTTCGCCAGTACTCTCACGCGCGAGGCGACCATACAGCCGACTTGGCACTGGCGTTCCTCGGGCTCTCCACGCCAACCACGAGCGCGCCGTCCGTTCCGTCCGTGCCGGCGGGCATGGCAGTGGTCCTCTTCACCGACATCGTCTCCTCCACAGAGCTGACGGAGCGCATGGGCGACGTTGCGTTCCGCGACGCATCGCGCGCGCTGGATGCGGGGCTGCGCGCAGCGATCCGCGATTCGGGTGGCGCGGCGATCGACGGCAAGCTGCTGGGTGACGGCGTGCTGGCTACGTTTCCGTCGGCGGCGCAGGCGATCGATGGCGCGCGGCGGTGTTTGGCGCTTAGCGCGGCGTCGGAGCTGGGGCTGCACATCGGGTTGCACGCTGGCGACGTGATTCGCGAGGACAACAACGTGTACGGCGGGGCGGTGAACATCGCGTCGCGCATATGCGGGCTGTCGGCGCCGGGCGAGATCTTGGTGTCGGACGTGGTGCGCGGCATGGCGCGCTCGTCGGCCGGCGTCCAGTTCGAAGATCGCGGCGAGCAGGAGATGAAGGGTGTGGGGGAGCCGGTGCGGGTGTTCGCGGTGCGGGGGAAGGCGTAGTGGAACCGCAGATCCAGTACGCCCGCACGTCCGACGGCGTCAGCATCGCCTACACCACAACTGGCGACGGACCGCCGCTCCTCTACTGCCACGACCACAGCATGGCGATGCAGCATCACTGGACTGGAGCCGCCCCGGTCAACGACACCATTCGCACGCTGTCCGTCCGTACCCGGGTTACGATCTTCGATGCCGCGGGCATTGGCGCGTCGCAACGCGACGTAAACGACTTCTCACTGGACGCGCAGGCGAGGGCGATCGACGCTGTCGCGACGCGCATGGCTGCAGACCGGTTCACTCTGATCGGAACTGCCAGCGCTACCGCCGGCGCCGCTCTCTATGCAGCTCAGCAACCTGGCCGTGTCCGGGGACTGATCTGTGTGTTCCCCACCCTCCCTGTCGTCCGCCGAACAGGCGCAGCGATCCGTGACAACTGGTCCCTTGATCGCCGCCGCTGGGCCGGCATCGTGTTTCCTGACGGGCCTGTCTCGGGTCAGCGCTGGTACAGCAATGCTATGCGCGAGTCCATGACGGCTGACGTGTACGCGGCGTACCGGGCAGAGTTCGCAGACGCTGACCTCAGCGCGATCTATCGGCGTATCCCGGTGCCCACGCTGCTGTGTATTGCAAAGGAGGGGCCACCACGAGAGTCGTCGCTCGCACTGGCGAGCATCGTGCCGAACTGCCGCGTCGCCTCGACACCCGATCTTGGCAGTGACTGGTTAGCAGCGATCCTCGAGTTCATGGGCGTCGACGCCGCCCACGTCAGCGCGCCACCCGCTGCCACGGGTGGCGCGTCGGGAACCGCGGTGATCCTGTTTACCGACATCGTCTCATCCACGGAGCTTACGGAGCGCATGGGCGATGTTGCGTTCCGTGACGCATCGCGAGCGCTCGATACGAGCCTCCGCGCGGCGATTCGCGATGCCGGCGGCGCCGCGATCGATGGCAAGTTGCTGGGCGATGGCGTGCTGGCGACGTTTCTGTCGGCCGCGCAGGCTATCGATGGGGCGCGGCGCTGCCTCGCGCTCAGCGCGTCGTCGGAGCTGGGGCTGCACATCGGCCTCCACGCGGGCGACGTGATCCGCGAGGACAATAACGTCTACGGCGGCGCCGTCAACATCGCGTCGCGCATCTGCGGTCTGTCGGCGCCGGGCGAGATCTTGGTGTCGGACGTGGTGCGCGGCATGGCGCGCTCGTCGGCCGGCGTCCAGTTCGAAGATCGCGGCGAGCACGCGCTCAAAGGCATCGACGACGCCGTACGGGTGTACGCGGTGCGGGAGAGCGCATGACGACTCCGCAGATCCAGTACGCCCGCACATCCGACGGCGTCAACATCGCCTATAGCACCAGTGGCGACGGCCCGCCGATCCTCTATTGCCACGACCACGGCATCGCGATGCAGCATCATTGGACTGGGTCGGTCCCGCTCAACGACACCGTTCGAACATTGTCCGCCTGCACGAGAGTCGCGATCTTTGATGCCGCAGGCATAGGTGCGTCGCAACGCGATGTCAGCGACTTCTCACTGGAGGCGCAGGTGCGGGCGATAGAAGCTGTCGCGACGCGCCTCGCTGCAGCCCCGTTCACCCTGATCGGAACCGGCACGGGCACCGCCAGCGCCGCGATCTACGCAGCTCAGCAACCTAGCCGCGTCCGGGAGCTGGTCTGTGTGTTCCCCGCGCTCCCCATCGTCCGCCGAACAGGCGCAGCGATCCGCGACAACTGGTCCCTTGATCGCCGCCGCGAGGCCGGCGCCGTGTTTCCTGACGGGCCCGTCTCAGGTCAGCGCTGGTACAGCAACGCGATGCGCGAGTCCATGACGGCTGAGGTCTATGCCGCGTACCGGGCAGAGTTCGCAGATGCGGATCTCAGCGCTATCTATCAGCGTATCCCTGTGCCCACACTGCTCTGTATTGTCAAGGAGGGGCCAGCACGAGAGGCGTCGCTCGCACTGGCGAGTGTCGTGCCCAACTGCCGTGTCACGACGGTCTCCGACGCGGGCATTGACGTGGTGGCGATGCTCGAGTTCATGGGCGTCGACACCGCACCGGGAAGTCCGCCGTTAGCGACGACTCGTGATGCAGCTGGCACCGCCGTGATCCTCTTCACCGACATCGTCTCATCGACGGAACTCACGGAACGCATGGGCGACTCGCGCTTTCGCGATGCATCGCGCGCGCTCGATACCGGGCTGCGCGCGGCGATCCGCGATGCGGGCGGCGCTGCGATCGATGGCAAGCTGCTGGGCGATGGCGTGCTGGCGACGTTCCCGTCGGCGGCGCAGGCGATCGATGGCGCGCGGCGCTGCCTGGCGTTGAGCGCGGCGTCGGAGTTGGGCCTGCATATCGGGCTGCATGCGGGCGACGTGATCCGCGAGGACAACAACGTCTACGGCGGCGCGGTGAATATCGCTTCGCGGATCTGCGGGCTATCCGCGCCGGGCGAGATCCTCGTGTCGGACGTCGTGCGCGGCATGGCTCGATCGTCGGCGGGCGTGGAGTTCGAGGATCGGGGCGAGCAGGAGATGAAGGGTGTGGGGGAGCCGGTGCGGGTGTATGCGGTGCGGGGAACCATA
>JANXYW010000306.1 GCA_025355835.1 Chloroflexota bacterium | reverse complement strand
CGCCGTTGAAGCCCGGACGACACGGGCGGGGGCGCCCGTGCTCCATGCCTCTGCGCGCGTTCGATGCCTCGTGCGAATCCGCCCACCTCATTTCCACGTGTCAAGCCGAACTGAGAGCCCTCTCCACGTCTTGGAGAGGGCGCGCCCGACGGGCTGAGTGAGGTGCGCGGTTGGCGATGCGGCATCGTACCCGCACGACACGGGCGAGGGCGCCCGTGCTCCATGACTCTGTGCGCGTTCGATGCCTCGTGCGAAACCGCCCATCTCATGTTCCACGCACGAACTCCGAACTGAGAGCCCTCTCCACGACGTGGAGAGGGCGGTCGCCGCAGGCGACGGGTGAGGTGCGCGGTTGGCGATGCGGCATCGCACTCGCACGACACGGGCGAGGGCGCCCGTGCTCCATGCCTCTGAGCGCGTTCGATGCCTCGTGCGAATCCGCCCGCCTCATTTCCACGCGCCAACGCCGAACCGAGAGCCCGCTCCACGTTGTGGAGAGGGCGGTCGCCGCAGGCGACGGGTGAGGTGCGCGGTTGGCGATGCGGCATCGTGCCCGGACGACACGGGCGAGGGCGCCCGTGCTCCATTGCGGTTCGCGCTATTCGACCAGATCGAGAAACTGTTTGAGGATGCGCGCCGTCGCGCCCCAGATGAGGTGATCGCGCCAGCGGTAGCTGTAGGCCATGATCTCGCGGCCCTGATACGTGCGCAGTTCGGCGACGACGTTGGCTTCGTCGCGGAGGTGCGCGAGCGGCACTTCGAGGATCTCGGCCACTTCCATCTCGCTGTGTACGAACGGGTACGGGCCGGGCTGCGTGATGCGGCCGACGAACGGGCGGACGAGGAAGTTCGAGATGGTGATCATCTCGTCGAGCTGGCCGATCACTTCGACGTGATCGGTGTCAACGCCGATCTCCTCCCACGTTTCGCGCACAGCGGTGAAGCGCAGATCCGGATCCGTCGCGTCGAAGGCGCCGCCGGGGAACGAGATCTGGCCCTTGTGATGCTCGACGAGTTCTGAGCGCTTCGTGAAGAGGATGTGCGTGGCATCGCCGCTCTCGTAGATCGGCAGCAGCACCGCCGCGCGGGCGAGCGTATCGTCGGCGATGAGTTGCGGCTCGTAGTCTGCGAGGCGGGCGCGTATGTGTTCGATCACGGGGATATTGTAGATGGTCGTCGGTCGTCGGTCGTCGGTCGTCGGTCGTCGGTGGTCGGAGCGGTTCACCACAGAGGCACAGAGGCACAGAGGTTTTGTTGGGGCGAGGCAGGAGCCAGAAACCTACGCGCTGAGGATGGGGAAGATGCGGCGCTTGGCGTCTGCTGCTAGGTGGGCGTAGATGGCGGCGCGGACGAGCTTCATGGGTGCGAGGGTTGGGTCGTCTGCGGCGGGTTCGATGACGGGCGTGAGGGTGCTGACGATCGTGCGCAATGCTTCGTTTTCGAAGCGGAGGGCGGAGAGGCGGAGCGATGGCGCGGGGGGCGGCAGCGCGCCGGCTGCTGCGCGGGCTGCGCGGGCGTCGCCGCGATCGATCGACCCGAGGGCGTCGTGCGCGGAGGCGAGCAGATCGCGGAGGGCGTGGTTCGCATCGACGAGGTCGGGGACGGCGGTGTCGTAGTCGCGCTGGACGATTGTAAACAGCAGCATCGAGAACGCGAACTGCGCCTGCCCGTACGACGACTTCAACTCGGGCGCAAAGTGCGCGGTGACGCCCGTTTGGATCGCGCGCAGGACTTCTTCCGGGTAGGGCCTCATGCGATCAGCTCCAGCAGCTCGGCCTCCAGGCCGGGGTTCACGAACGCTGTGAGGGCGAGCAACAGGTCGGGCGTCTTGCCCTGCACGACGGACTTCGTGCCGGTGATGAAGATGATCGCGAACTTCACGTTCGAGAACACCTCCCAAAACTTCAGCGCCGCAGGATCGACGTTCACGCCACCGGCGCCCTCGTAGAGACGCACGAACTCGTCGCGCGGGCAGAGGCCGCCGACGCGATCATCGCCGGCCCAACGCCACGACTTGATGACGAGCCATCCGAGATCCTCGACGGGATCGCCTGCGTGCGCCATCTCCCAATCGAGGATGCCCGTGATGCCGGTCTGGTCGTAGAGGAAGTTGCCCGTGCGGTAGTCGCCGTGCACCAGCGCCAACCGATCGGGCGGCGGTGGCAGGTGACGCCTCAGCCAGTGGAACGCCAGTTCCAGCACCGGCTGTGGCTCCAGCGTGTCCTGGCGCATCGTGCGTTCCCACTTGTCGACTTCGTGCAGCGCGCTGCTAGCTGGCGATGTGGGCCGTTCGAGCGATGGGATGCGCGCGATGTCGACGGCGTGGATCTTCGCAAGGATCTCCGCCTTCTGGCGCGCGACCGTCGGGCGGATGTCTGCGTACTGCGGCGATGTGACGAGCGTGCGCGCGTCCGTCGCGCCGGGCAGGCGGCTCATGATGAAGAACGGGCGCTCCAGCGCGGCGCCGTCGCGCTCGATCCAGTGCACGTTCGGGACGGGAATGCCGCTGCCATCGAGCGCCGTGTAGAGGTCGAATTCGAGTTCGTTGTTGCTTTCGAGCAGGCTCGCGGTGGGATCGCGGCGCGCGATAAAGCTGCGCTCGACGGTCTCGCCGCCCTCGATCCAGCGGGCGTCGAACGACCATGTCTCTCGCGATGCACCGCCCGGAATGCGGGCGATGTTCGCAACAGTGAGGTCGCTCGCACTGGGTACGCGCGAACGTAGATAGGCGCGTAGTTGGTCTTCCCGCATCGACAAAAGGGTGTCGCGCGCGCCGTGCTGGGTCAAGTGGGGGGCTAGCACCCGGCCCCGTCGAACGTGTGCCACGGAACGCGCGCGCCGCGATGACTCTTAGCCGCTCTACCCATGTACCGCGTCTGCCGATACCTATCGGAATGTCGAAACGCTGAGCTGGTCGCGGGGTGTACCGGCGTGCGTGGCGGCCTTCCTGGAGGACGGACTCGTGCAGCGATGATCGCACCTGTGCCCGACGACTGGACGCAACTGCCTGGGCGGATACTGCCGCTCGAGGGATTCTTTGGCGCGTCACGCAGCGATCTCCCGCACGAGATCGACGAACTCGCGCGCTTCGAGTCGCTCGTCGCGGCGCAAGGCCGCGTGCTGGAGCGCTTGACGGCGGACGAGGATCTTTCGCACGTGCTGCTCGTCATCGCGCGGATGGTAGAAGCGCACACCGCCGCTCTCTGCGCGATCTTGATCGTCGATACCGCTGGCGCGACGTTGCGCGCGGGCGCGATCCCCACGCTGCCGGAGAGGTTCGTCACCGCGATGGACGGCCTGAAGATCGGATCCGTTGCCGGATCGTGCGGGACGGCGGCCTTCCGGCGCGCGCCGGTGGTCTCTCCGGATATCAGCAACGATCCGCTGTGGTCCGATCATCGCGAGCTCATGATGTCGCTGGGAGTGCGCGCTGCCTGGTCGCTGCCTGTGATTGCGCCCGGTGGTGAGGTGGTCGCGACGCTGGCCATGTACGCGAGCGAACAGCGCCTGCCTGACGAATGGGAGATGCGCGTCGCCGGCCTGGCAGTCTCACTCACCGCGCTGGCGATGCAGCGGAGTGGCGCGTCCCGGACTACGTTGGACAGCGACGCGGGCTACCGGCTCCTGTGGGAGACGTCTCCCGACGTGGTGATGCTGTTGGACGAAGAAAGCCGCATCCAAGCTGCGAGCCCGGCCATGCTGCAAGTCTTCGGCTACGCGCCGGACGAGGTGATCGGGCGCGACCTGGCGATGTTGCAGCCGGAACGGCTGCGGGAAGCGCACCGCGCGGGAATGCGTCGCTACCTGGCGACAGGCGAGAAGAAGCTGGACTGGCGCGCGACGCGGATCGCCGGGCTTCACAAAGACGGCCACGAGTTCGCGGTCGAGTTGGCGTTCAGCGACCTGCAGATCGACGGAACGCGGCAGTTCGCCGGCTTCGCGCGGGACGTGAGCGAGCGCGCGCGTGCCGAAGAGGCGCTGAAGCAGGGCGAAGCGCGCTACCGCGCGCTGGCGGAGAACGCATTCGACCTGGTGTGCGAGCTGGATAGCCAGGGGCGGTTCGCCTATGTCAGCCCAAACTTCAAAGAGGTGCTTGGATACGAGCCGGCGGCGCTCATCGGCGGCAGCCCGTTCGAGCTTATCCACCCAGAAGACCGCGAACGCGTCTTCCAGCAGTTTGCCGACGCCATCTCCGAAAATGCCCCGCCAGGTACAAGCACGTTCCGATTGAAGCGCGAAGACGGGGCCTGGTGCTGGCTGGAAGTGAGCGCCAACTTCTATCGCGACGAAGCGGGCGAGTCACACGCCGTGATTCTGGCGCGCGACATCGCTGCGCGCATGGCAATGGAGGCGACGCTGCGCGATAGCGAAGAGCGCCTGCGCACGTTCGTCGAGCATGCGCCGCTGATCCTGACGGCGACGGATCGCCAAGGACGGTACGTGTTGCAGGAGGGCGCCGGCCTCGCGCGGTTCGGCATCGGGCCGGGCACGCACGTCGGCCAATCGATCTTCGAACTCCATGCCGACGATCCGCGTGTTTGCGAGAACCTGCGGCGAGCGCTGGGCGGGGAGTCCTTTTCCGACGTCGTCGAGTTTTTCGGTGTCACCTTCGAGGTACACCACGAGCCAATGCGCGATGAGTCCGGCGACGTTACCGGCATGATCGCCATCCTGATTGACGTGACAGCCCGCGTGCATGCGGAGGACGCGCTTCGTGAGAGCGAGGCGCAGCTGCGGAGCTTTGTCTCGAACGCGCCGCTGATCCTCTTCGCGACGGACCGCGACGGTGTGTTCACATTGTTCGACGGCAACGGGGTCGAGCCGTTGGGCGTCGCGCGTGGCCAGTACGTGGGCGAGTCCATCTTTGAAGCGATGGCCGACTTCCCGGACATTACCGATGGCGCGCGCCGAGCGCTTGCGGGCGAGACGGTGACGTATCTGTTCCGCGCCGAG
>JANXYW010000282.1 GCA_025355835.1 Chloroflexota bacterium | reverse complement strand
GCAGGGTACGGTCGAAGGCGGCATCTCGTCGGAGTCGTACGGCTTCGGGTTCGGCACGACGCGCTTCACCGGCATCGTCGAGACGCTGCTCGTCAGCTCGGTGACGCCGATCGATGGCGAGTACGTCGACACGCGCTTCTCGTTCATGGTGAAGAAGATGGGCAACGACGACGCGACGGCGGGCGTCAGTCGCGCTTTCATCAAAGAGATCGAGCGCCAACTGGGGCAAGACATCCCGATCTGGGAGAACAAGGTGATGAAGATGCGGCCGGTGCTGTGCGACGGCGACGGCCCCGTGGGCATCTTCCGTCGCTGGGCGAAGCAGTTCTACGTGACGGCGCCGGATATCACGCCGGCGGACGACGGCGATCTTGGGACGAGTGTGAAGCGCTGACCGTTGCGAAGGTGGAAGATTGATGATGGAAGATAGACGCATCCATCATCCATCCTCTACCTTCCACCTTCAGCCCGTGATTCGGTGCATAAGTACGGGGTAAGCCAGCATGGTTCGCGCGATCGACACATTCGTCAACGTCAACATGGGATCCGTCGAGCGACCGGCGTGGCTGGTACGCGTGGCGGAGGACTACTTCAACCGCTCCGACGCCATCTTCAAGGACATCGAGATTCCTGAACTGATCGAGGCGATGGATCGCGCCGGTGTCGAGAAGTGCATCCTGTCGACGACGGCAGAGGCGCCGGCGGAGCACGTGCTGAAGTTCCCGCGCGCGCATCCGGACAAGTTCGTGCTGTCGCTGTCGCTCGACCCGCGCAACGGCATGCCGACGTTGCGGGCGCTCGAGCATCTCGTGCGCAACGAGCCCGTCGTGCTGGCGCGGATCACGCCGTTCATGGTGGGCGCCATTCCGCCGAACGAGAAGGAGTACTATCCGGTCTACGCGAAGTGCATCGACCTCGACCTGCCGATCGCGATCAATACGGGCATTCCTGGGCCGCCGATGCCGGGCAAGTGCCAGGATCCGATGTATCTGGACGAGGTCTGTGTCTTCTTTCCGGAACTGAAGCTCGTCATGGCGCACGGCGCCGACCCGTGGTGGGACGTCGCAATCCGGTTGATGATCAAGTATCGCAACCTCTACCTACAGACATCGGCGTACGCGCCACGCTACTTTCCGCCGCAGCTGATTCAGTTCATGAACACGCGCGGCCAGGACAAGATCATGTTCGCGTCCGACCACCCGGTGCTATCGTTTGAACGCTGCGTGAAGGAAGCGCAGGAACTGGATCTGCGCGAGGGCGTGTTGGACAAGTTCCTGTATACAAACGCGGAGAAGCTGTTCTTCAGCGGACGCCATCCCGCCTAACCGCGGAAGCGTGCTCGTTTGAAGCACATGAGGCGCCAGGGAATGGCATCGTACTGGGACGGAGTTCGGGACGCGCGCGTGACACGCCGCGCATGGCTGCGCGCTCTTGGGGCCGGCGCAGCCGCCGCGGGAGCGGTCGCGATCGTCGGTTGCGGCAAGTCAGGGCCGCCTCCGGAGCCAACTTCACGCGGAACAACAGGCCGAGCCAATCAGCCGGACATCCTCAATCCCGGTGGCCCGGCGCGTCGCGGAGGCACGCTCGCGACCGCGAACGCTGCCAACTTCGGCACGTTCGACCCACACCTCGGTGTCGCGGTGGCCTCGGCGTACTTTCCTCGCGTCTACAACGTGCTGGTGAATCAGTCGGCAACCAAACCGGAGTTCCTCTACTTCGATCTCGCGCAGTCGTTCGAGACGCCGGACGCGCGCACATACGTCTTCAATATTCGCCCAGGCGTGAAGATCGCGCCGAACTCGCTGGGCGTGCCGGAGCGCGATCTCGACGCCGAGGACGTGAAGGCAAACCTCGAACGGCTGATGACGGACGCCGCGACGAACCAGTACGGCTTCGCACATCAGAACATCGACTCCGTGACCGTGAAGGGCAGCACGGTCACTGTCACGACAAAGCTTCCGTACGCATGGCTGATCAACCGGATCGGACTGTTCTTCAACTGCATCGCGCCGCGTGAGTTGCTGGCCGGCGATCTGTCGCGTCTCTCCGACAAGACGGCCGGCGCCGGGCCGTACAGCCTGGTCTCGGTAACGGAGGGCGAGCGCGCGACGTTCGTGCGCAATCCGAACTACTATCGCAAAGACGAGAACAGCGGCGCGCAACTGCCGTACGTCGATGGCCTCGACGTGCGCGTCGTGTTCGATCGCGCAACGCAGCGGGCGGCGTTTCAATCGGGTCAGATCCACGCGTACATGGTGGGCACCGGCGACGAGGCGCGCAGCCTTGGCAACGTGCCGATCGCGCGCGATCCGGCGTTCGCGTACATCTCGATGACGATGAACCCGATGCGCAAGCCGTTCGACGATCCGCGCGTGCGGCGCGCAGTCGCGCGCGCGATCAACCGCAGTGAGTACGTGAAGATCGTGTACGGAGGCGATGCGCAGGCGAACGGCCTCGTGCACTGGCCGCTGGGTTCGTACGCGCTAGCAGCGCATGAGCTGGAGAAGACGTATCAGCCGTTTGACCTCGCCGATGCGAAAGCGCTCGTAAGCGCGGTCGGCGGCATCAAGTTCAACATGATGTTTCCTGCCAGCACGAGCATCGAAGAGCACGGGCAGCACCTCGCAATCTTCGTCGAGCAGATGCGCGCGGCGGGCATCGAGATCGAACAAGACGGCCAAGACTTCGGCAATTGGATCGACAACTATCACGGGCTGAAGTACGAGTCATCGCTCGCGCTCAATCAGATCTACGAGACGCCGGAGTTGCCGCTAGGGTTTCACACGTCGGGCGGGCCGTTCGGCGATCGGTCGTACGTGCAGGGCATCGGCGATCCAGACATCGACGCCGCGGTGGCGAAGGCGAACATGACGCTGCAGTTGGACGAGCGGCGAGTGGCGGTACACGATGCGCAGAAGTTGATCTACAGCAAGGATCCGATGTTCCTGCCGCTCGTGAGTCCATACGCGTACATGGCGTACGCGAAGTCGGTGAAGAACATCGCGGTGGGCGTCGGCACAACGAACTACCTGCTGAACACGTACTGGATGGATGTGTAGCCGCGGACCTCACCCCGACCCTCTCCGCCCGGCGGAGAGGGAGGACGTTCGCACGCTACTGTCCCCCTGCACTCCACTGTCATCCTGCGACCACTGTCATCCAGAGCGAAGCGAAGGATCTTCTCCGAACGAGCACGATGCTTCGGTGCTACGGAGCGTTGGTGAGCTCACGCCTAAGGCGCAGGTTGTGCCGAGAGTCCGGAACAGTTCGCGTCGGACGAACAAGATCCTTCGCGTGGCTCTGGATGACAGTAGCTCGGCGATGGTGGCGCTACCGCCGCTCCGCCACGATTTCCCGCAGCACACCGATGTCGTCGCTGATGATGCCGTCCACGCCCCACGCGATGAGTTCGCGTGCGCGTGCGGCGTCGTTGATCGGCCACGTCATCACGTGCACGGCGACTTCTTTCAGTGCGCGTACCGTGTCCGCGGTCAGCAAGCGCTGGTTGATCGAGATCGCTACCGGAACGACCTCCGCGTGCGAGGCGAGGTGCGGCAGCAAGCGACGCAGGTGGCGCGCCTTGCCGACGGAGTGGATGAGCGCGATGCCGGGACGGCTGTCGAACGCGTCGATCAGCGCCCAGTTCTGCGAACAGACGGCAACTAGACCGGTTCGCGGATGCACATCGAGCGCGCGCAGGATCGCCGCGGGTAGTCGAACATCGTTGCCCTTGAGATCGAGCATGGTGCCGGCATCCGGCGGCAGTGCATCGAGCAGCTCTTCCAGTAACAGGCGCGGACGCCAGCCCGGCTCGATGCTCCATCGATCCCAGAGCAGCGGCAGGAGCGGCATCGTCCTGGTGTGCCGTACTTCCAGGCGTCCGCGGTAGAGCCAGACATCGATCTCGATGAGATCGGCGCCGGCGTCGTGCGCGGCGCGCGCCAGCGCCGGGTCGTTGCCGGCGCGGTGCGCGATTGTTAGTGGGGAAGCGTCGAACGACGGCTCGATGTGCACTTCTGGCAGAGTACCGCAGCCGAAGATCGGCCGGTGTCCCACCACAATGCGACTGTTTCTCGCTGACGCGCCCTGCTACGATCCACATCCCACAGGATTGACTACGCGGAGGTGCGCGATGGAATACAAGAATCTCGGGCGGTCGGGTTTGCAGGTGTCGGCCGTCGGGCTCGGCTGCAATAACTTCGGCATGCGGTGCGATCTGGATCAGTCGAAGGCCGTTGTGAAGCAGGCGATCGACAGCGGCATCAACTTCTTCGATACGGCCGACATCTATGGCGGCCGCGGCAAGTCGGAGGAGATGCTGGGCGAGGCGCTGAAAGGCCACCGTCGCGACGCGATCATCGCAACGAAGTTCTTCGCGCCGATGGGCGAAGGCCCGCTTTGGGGAGGCGGCTCGCGCCGCTACATCTTCGAGGCGGTCGATGCGAGCCTGCGCCGTCTCGGCACCGACTACATCGACGTGTACCAAATGCACGGACCGGATGCGAAATCACCGATCGAGGAGACGATGCGCGCGCTGGACGATGTCGTGCGCGCGGGCAAGGTGCGCTACATCGGATGCTCGAACTTCAATGGCTGGCAGGTGGTGGAGTCGCAGTGGATCGCACACACCGAGCACCTGTCGAAGTTTGTCTCGGCGCAGAACCAGTACAACCTCCTGGACCGCCGTGTCGAGCGGGAGTTGGCGCCCGCCTGCGAGAAGTACGGGCTGGGCATCCTGCCATACTTTCCGCTCGCCAGCGGCTTCCTCACCGGCAAGTACCGCCCTGGCGAGAAGCCGGCCGAGGGTACGCGCCTGGCGGCGTGGGGCGCGCGCGGCGAAAGCATGCTCAGTGAGCCGAACTTCGCGACGCTGACGAAGCTCGAAGACTTCGCGCAAACGCGCGGCCACACGATGATCGATCTGGCGATTGGCTGGCTCGCGAGCCACACGTTCGTGCCGAGCGTCATCGCCGGCGCGACGAAGCCGGAGCAGGTGGTGCAGAACGTCGCAGCAGGCGAGTGGAAGCTGACGCCGGAGGAGATGGCGGAAGTCGACAAGATCACAAAGCCGCGGGATTGAGTAGATAGTGCATAGTGGATAGCGGATCGCGGTTGAACGACGAATCACGCGCGGCGTGGAACGACAATGCTGCTTCCTGGGATACAGCGCGCGAGGGCGGAGGAGCCGGCGTTTCCGGAAGATGCGACGGCGCCGCTGCTGGACTGGCGCGGCATGTCGGAGATCCCTGGCGTGTTTGCGGCGCGCATGCGGCGGGTGTAGCACGAACGCCCTTGTAGACCACCTAACGCCTACAGCACGAAGATGTCGACGACCACGGCAACCGCCGCGGCGATAGCGGCAGCG
>JANXYW010000240.1 GCA_025355835.1 Chloroflexota bacterium | reverse complement strand
CACGGCGTTGTATCCTGAACGCAGTAACAGGAGACATCGACCCATGCCCGAAATTGGCGTACCAGAACTGCTCATCGTCGCGTTCGTCGTGCTGTTGCTCTTTGGCCCGGGCAAGGCGGCCGATATCGGCTCATCGCTCGGCAAGGGCATCCGCGAGTTCCGCCGCGAATCCGGCCGCGAAGGCGATGGGGAATCGCCACTGGCGCAGCCCGCAGTAGTCCCGCCATCCGCCGCGCGCTTCTGTGTTGACTGCGGCAGCCAAGACTCCGCCGACCAGAAGTTCTGCACGAATTGTGGCACGGCGATGGCGGTTGCGGTTTAGAGGGCACGAAGCTCTCGGGCTGGGGCGCGGACATTCAGAGCCCGTCTCAAAACTCCGTGTAAGCGAACTGTTCATCCCATCAGCGGATTCCACCGTCCTCGTCAGAGCAAGTTGTTCCCCGACGGCGACGATACTCGATGAATACTCTCACTTGTTCTCCCATTCGTCCGCCGCAGATCGAGTTCTGAGACAGGCTCTTTCCAGCCCGCGCGGCGCTCGTCGCCACGCCGAACGACCAGAACACCGAAGCACGTTCGCCAGAACGCACCGCCGATGTAGGACAGCCGGCCCCGGCTGTTGGACGGCACGCACATCCAAAACCAACAGCCCCAATCCCAAGCAAGCTCCCCGAACGGTGAGCCCTCTCCAAGTCGTGGAGAGGGCGGTCGCCGCAGGCGACCGGTGCGGTGCCGCGTTCCACGAACGACCCCACCGGCGCAGCCAAGATCCATCTTGATCTGAGAGCCCTCTCCACAATGTGGAGAGGGCGCGCCCGACGGGCGCGGTGAGGCACACCCACAGTACATGTTACACTGCCCCATCAAACCGTCGTTCGTGCCAAAGGAGTCGCATCATGGTGTCAGCGGAGAGCGTCGTCACGCCGGAGCGCTACGCGAAGGGCATGACCTACGCGGAATATCTCGCTTCGATCGAACGCAACCAGAAGCGCTTCGAGGAAAACTACGCCGGCACGCAGATCGCGGCCGCCGATATCGCCGCGTTCAAGGCGCTGATGGCGAACCCCAACGGCCCCGCGGAGATGATGGTCATCGGCGAAGACTGGTGCCCCGACGTCTTCCGCGGCATGCCCGTCTTCGCGAAGCTCGCCGAGGCAACCGGCATCGACATGCGCGTCTTCAAGCGCGACGAGAACAAGGACATCATCGGCGAGTTCCTCAAGGACGGCGAGCACGAGTCGATCCCGGTGACGGTCTTCTACACGAAGGACCACCACTACATCGCCCACTTCATCGAGCGCCCCGTGCTGGCGAACGAAGAGATGCGCACCATTCTCGTGCCGATGTACCAGCGGGCGCGCAAGGCCGACCCCACGCCCGAAGAGAAGGAAGCCATCAAGCAGGAGTACATCGCGTTCCAGAACGGCCCCGTCTGGGCGAACTGGCGCGACGAAACCGTCCGCGAATGCATCCGCCTCATCGAAGCGAAGGTCGGCTAACCCAGAGCGACGGCGCCTTGTAGGGGCACGGCGCGCCGTGCCCGCATTCGGCGACCGAACCCGACGCGCCAGAGTCACAGAACGAATCGAGTCCCGGCGCCGCGCCCGCCTGCCATCCGGCCCGCCCCATCGCTGCCACTCAGCCTGATCGACCCAACGCGCATTCACGTATCATGCTTGCATGGGCAGCTCGATCAAGCTCTTCCGCATCTTCGGCATCGATATCGGCATCCACTGGAGCTGGTTTTTCATCTTCGTGTTCGTCACGTGGACGTTCGCGACGGGGATCCTCGCCGATGCGTATCCGCAGTGGGGCGACGCGCAGCGCTGGTCCGCTGGAGCGGTGATCGCAGGCGTGTTCTTTCTCTCGATACTCGCGCACGAATTGTCGCACGCCATCGTCTCCAATCGCAGCGGGTTGCCTGTGAGCAGCATCACGTTGTTCGTCTTCGGCGGCGTCTCGAACCTCACGCGTGAACCCGACACCGCCGGCCTCGAGTTCCGCATCGCGATCGTCGGTCCGCTAACAAGCCTCGCGCTCGGCGGCGTCTTCGCCGCCGCCTGGCTCGCACTCCGCAACGTGAACAGCGGCATCTCCGACATCTGCGGCTATCTCGGCTTCATCAACGCGTCGCTCGCGGCGTTCAACATGCTCCCCGGCTTCCCGCTCGATGGCGGGCGCGTCTTCCGTTCCGCCGTCTGGGCGCGCAACCACAATCGCCTGCGCGCCACACGCACCGCAGCGCGTGCCGGCGAGTGGATCGCCTACGGCATCATGGCGATGGGTGTCGCGGAGTCGGTGTTCGTCTCAACCTTCAGCGGCATCTGGTTCCTGCTCATTGGCTTCTTCCTCAAGAACGCCGCCGCATCCAGCTACACACAACTCGTCGTGGAGACGACGCTCGACGGCATCACCGTGCGCGACGTGATGAAGACTTCGTTCGACGCCGTCGCTCCCGATGTCAGCGTCGAAGAGTTGGTGCACGACTACGTGCTGAGAAAGAACGCGCGCTGCTTCGCCGTCATCGCTGCCGGCGACTTCGCCGGGCTCGTGACTCTGACCGACGTCCGCAAGCTGCCGCGCGAGACATGGGCCACGACCAGCGTCTATCGCGCGATGACGCCCGTAACCCGCCTGCACACCGTTGCCCCGACCGACGCCATCACGCTCGTGCTGCGACTGATGGCCGAGCACGACATCAACCAGCTACCTGTCGTCGATCGCCGTGAACTCGTCGGCATGCTCGACCGCGCCGACGTCATGCGCTTCATCCAGCTCCACCGCGATCTCGACGAACGCACGGGCGCACTTCCAACCACGGAACCCGCCCCTAAAACCTAAAACCGATCACTTAAAACCTGCGCCCTACCCCCAGGGCGTCTTAATACCCTCGCGCTGAAACGCCTCAAGCAGCCGCGCGCGGAGCACGCCTTCGATCTCCCAGCGCTTACCCGGCACGACCATGCCGTTCACCTGGATCGAGACGCCGCCCATCATGTCGATGCTATCAACGCGCAGGTACTTTGGCGCCTCGCGAATGAACGGTCCCCACTCCGTGTCCTTTGCCAGCTCCAGGCCGACCTCATCCGCGACCTTGCGCACCTTGGCCAGATCGCTCGTCGTCGCGACAGGAATCGCCACGCGCACTTTCGAATAGTCGCGCGTGAAGTTAGCCGCGACGATCACGCTGCCGTTTGGGATCGTGTACTGCACACCATCGATGTCCCGCACGAGCGTCCGCCGCAGCGACACATCCTCGACCGTACCCGTCACACCCGCCAGCGTGACGATATCACCGCGTGCGTACTGATTCTCGCTGAGAATGAAGATGCCGTTGATCGCATCGCGTACCAGCGACTGCGCGCCAAGCCCGACGGCGATACTCGTAATGCTGACGCCCGCCAACACTGCGCGAATATCAAACCCGAACTCTGGCAGAATCGTCAGCACCGCAAAGCCGGTGAGCACGATCTCCGCCGTCCGAACGATGACGCTCGTCAGCGTCTCGATGCGGCGATCCGTCTCGACCTGCGGCCGCCCTATCATCTGGCGCGAGATCGCGGGCCGCAGCGCGCGCGGCACGATGCGCCGCACCAGCATCCACGCCACAAAGACGAACAGCAGCGTACCCACGACGGCAGTGCCGTGGTCGATGAACCACACGTTCGCGCCATGGCGCGTCACTTCAAGCAGCGGCAGTGAGATACGCATCGCGGCCAGTGTAAGGAGCACAGACGATGTAGGACAGCCGCCCCCGGCTGTTCATCCGGCAAAGCCGGATCGTGCTCGTTCCTTAGGCAACGTGTTAGCGCATGTCGCCCAGCGCCGCCGCAAGGCGACGCACCGCCGCGCGCGACTCCTTCGCAGGCACGGCCGCATACCCCAGCACGAGCCCGGCTCGCCCCGGGGCACCGGCGTAGTACTGCGAGATCGCCGGCGCCTCGACGCCGTGCTCCGCAGCCCGCGCCGATGCTTCGCGATCGTCCACGCCCGCCGGAAGCCAGCCGACAACGTGCATGCCGGCTGGCGAAGCCACGAGATCGAGCATTCCCGCCAACTCTCGCTTCACGGCATCGATCAGCACCGCCTGGCGTTCGGCGTAGAGCATCCGCATGCGGCGGATGTGCCGTTCGAGCTGGCCATCCTCAATGAAGTCAGCCAGCGCCGCCTGCTCAAAAGACGGCGAGTGCCGGTCGGCCACCGCGCGTGCGGCGACGAACGCATCGACGAGATCGGGCGGGAGCACTAGGTAGCCGAGGCGCAGCGACGGCAGCATCACCTTGCTGAACGTGCCGAGGTAGATCACGCGTCCATCGCTGTCGAGACCCTGCAGTGCCGCGAGCGGCCGCCCCGCGTAGCGATACTCGCTGTCGTAGTCATCTTCGAGTACCCAGGCTTCTGCCGTGCGCGCCCACTCCAGCAGCCCCAGCCGTCTCGAGAGGCTCATCGTCACGCCGAGCGGGTACTGGTGCGACGGCGACACGTACGCCATCGCCGCGTCCGGCTTGCGTGCGATGCCCGCGCTCACATCGAGCCCTTCGCGATCGACCGGCACCGGCACCAGTTGCGTACCCGCGGCGGCGAATGCTGCGCGCGCCCCCTGATAGCCCGGATCCTCCATCCACACCGCATCGCCTGGATCGAGCAGCACCCGCGCCGCCAGATCGAGCGCCTGTTGCGAACCCGCGACGATCACGACCTGCCCCGCATCACAGCGCACGCCGCGCGCAACGGCCAGATGCCGCGCGATCGCCTCGCGCAGCGGGCCGTAGCCCGCAGCATCGCCGTAGCCCAGCAGATCTGGCGACGGCGCGCGCCAGCGGCGCGAGACATACCGCGCCCATTCCTCGGTCGGAAACGCATCGAACGCCGGCATGCCGGGGCGAAAGGCGCGCGGTGGCCCCGTGCGCGATTGCGTCACCGGGTTCGCCATCAACGCCGCGCCGCGTCGCGAAACGCCGCGTCCGCGCAGCGACTTCGTCGGCGGCACCGTCGGCATGCGCCGCGCACGCAATGCGTCGTCCGGCAGCGTGCGCGTGACGTACGTGCCGGCGCCAATCCGCCCTTCCAGGTACCCCTCAGCGAGCAATTGGTCGAACGCCGCCATCACCGTGTTGCGCGAGACGCCCAACTCCACAGCCATCGCCCGCGTCGACGCGAGCCGCGCACCCGGCGCCAAGTGCCCGGACAGCACCGCGCCTCGCAGCGCATCGTAGAGCTGGCGATGCAGTGGCGCGTTGGCATCCGGACTCAGCGCGACGGCCGCAAGCGCGGTTCCAGCAGACGCGACCACGGCTATCTCAAGTCTCGATTGGCCCCATACGTACGGCCTATCCTGGCGCTGTTCATCATGCCAATTCTACACGACAATCGGATGACCAAAGCCAGTGACGAGGAGCCGCAATGGCGAAGGATTATCTGCAAACCGCCTACGCCGACGTGCGCCGCAAAGATCGCGCGATCGATGACGACGCGTGGATCGTCGCGTTTCTCCGGCGCGCACCGATGGCGCAGCTCGCGACCGTGCACGAAGGGCAGCCGTTCATCCACAGCAATCTCTTCGCCTACGACGACGCGGCGCACGCCGTCTACATGCACACCGCCCCCGTCGGCCGCACGCGCTCGAACGTCGAGTCCGATGAGCGCGCGTGCCTCAGCGTCAGCGAGATGGGGCGCCTGCTGCCGTCCCACGAAGCGCTGACGATGAGCGTCGAATACGACGGTGTCGCCATCTTCGGCCGTGCGCGCGCCCTGTCCGACGATGCGGAGCGCGAGCACGGCCTCCGCCTCATCCTCGACAAATACTTCCCGCATCTCGCCTACGGCGACGACTACCGCGCCATCACGCCAGACGAACTGGCGCGCACGACGGTGTACCGCATCGACATCGATACCTGGAGCGGCAAACGTAAACGCGTGGACGACGACTTCGCCGGCGCCTTTCGCTACGGCGAGCAAGTCGCGCAGCGAGGAGATGACCCGATGTCAGGCAGCGACCACACATCCGCGGAGCAGCGCATCATCGATCTCGCGATCGAGATGCCGTCATACATGCCGCCCGCCGGAACGTTCGTCCACGCAGTACGCACCGGCAACCTCATGATGCTCTCCGGCCACGCGCCCATCCGCGCCGACAGCTCCGTCATCTTCGGCCGTCTCGGCGAAACCCTCGACGTCGATGCGGGCTACGAAGCCGCGCGCGTCGCAGCGATCAACACGCTTGCCACCCTCCGCCACGAACTCGGCTCGCTCGATCGCATCGCGCGCATCATCAAGCTCTACGCCGTCGTAAACGCCACCCCAGAGTTCAACCGCCACACGCGCGTCATCGACGGCGCGTCAGATCTCCTGATCGAAGTCTTCGGCGACGCAGGAACACACGCTCGCCTAGCAGTAGGCGTAGCGTCGCTCCCCTTCAACATCGCGTTGGAGATAGAACTAACCGTCGAGCTAACAAGCTGACGTCACGATTTCGCCTCGACGTCAGTTGATAAGGCGCGAAGCGCGTGGCATAGCCGTCCAGGCTACGCGCCCGGCAAAGCCGGACCGACGCAGCACAAACCCACGCATCGCGGATGATCACCGCGTGCGACACGCCCGCCCGAACGACACAAGACGAAATGGGGCGCAGGCGCCCCGCCCGCACGTCCGGCTGTTCCGGACGGATCCACACGGCCTTCGCCGAAGGAACGCCAGCCCGAAGCGCTCCCCATCGCCACTTCGTGGAGAGGAATGGCCGATCGAGTCGCCGGAGGAGACAGGCCCGGATGAGGTGCTCGGCTGGCACCGATCGCTGACCAACCAAGCGAATCGCGCTTCCCTTACACCGGCTGCCAGTACCGTCGGCCCTCGCCCGTCATCACGCGCCCAAACGTCAGCCCGGGGAAGTGGCTCGTGCCGACGAGCGCGCCCGTGCCCTCGACTTCGCGCGTCAGCGCCTCTTGCGAGCGCCGTGCCAGTTTGGGATCGACATCGCCGAGCCCCGACCACTCCGGCTCTTCGAGCTGCACCGGACAGCTGATGCCGTCGCCCAGAATGAACGCGCGCGCATCACCCGACGACAATACGACGCCCGCGTGTCCCGGCGTATGCCCCGGCATCGAATACACATCGACGCCCGGCGCGAGCGATGCGCCGCCGTCAGCCGCCTCGAAGTGCGGCGCCACAGCGGCGAAGATGTCCTTCCGCGCGAACGATCCCGCTGGCAGATCATCGCCCGTCCAGAACTCCTGCTCCTTCGATGTCCAGCGATACGTGGCATTCGGAAACGTCGGACGCATCTCGCCATCAACCTTGATCGCCGCCGAGCCGCAGTGATCGGCGTGCAGATGCGTGAGAAACACGACGTCGATGTCCGCCGGTTGCACGCCCGCCTCGGCCAACTGCCCCAGCAGTGCGCCGCCGCGATACTCGCCGAACGTGATCGGCCCGAGCCCGGTGTCGATCAGCACGCGCTTATCGCCGGAGCGCACGACGAAGCAGCCGAACGGAAACGTCAGTTTCCCGTCGTGATCGGCCCACCGCGCGTGCGCCGCCCACTCCTCTTCCGTCGTCCCGGCAAAGTACGCCATCGCAGGAAACGTCACGCCGCCGTCAGACACGGCAATGACTTCCAGATCACCGATAGTGAAGGTGTTCGGCATGCGTCCTCCGTGACTCCGGTAGTGGGGATGGCCGGCGTTCGCCGCAGATCGATGAACGTTGTGGTGATATGCTGCGCGGGTGCCTAGACGGCCTCGACGCCCGCCAGAAGATTCGCGACGGTGCGATACACGTCCGGGTTGAACGCCATGCCGATGTGCGTCGCCGTCACTTCGCGGTTCAGCTCCGGCTCTTCTTCGATGCAGGACTCCCAGTCGACGACGCCATCACATTTCGAGAAGATCGCGTTCCGCTGAAAGTCTTCCGGCCGCGGATCGTCGCGCAGTGCTGTGACAAACGCGCACGTGCACTCCGGCGTGAAACAGCTGCTCGTCACTTCGCGCCGGTGCTTCCGCTCCCGCACGATGTTCGATCGCACGAAGTTCGCCGCGCTAAGCACCAGCGGGTGCGCGCGCACGCTGCGGAACGGCGACCCCATCGTAATCACTTGCTTCACCAGCGCCGGCTCGCGATGCCCCGCCGCTCGCGCAAGCATGCCGCCAAGACTATGGCCCACGATCGATACCGGTTGCTTCGTATCTTCGTGGGCCTGGTGGATCGTCATCACGAGCCGCTGCGTCAGCAGGTCGGGACAGTCGACATTGCGGCCGATGCCGGAGAAGTACGGCTTGTAGCCGATGCGGCGCAGCCAGAGATGCATCTCGGTGAGGTAGCGGTCGTCGCCGAGAAATCCCGGTACCAGAATCACCGCTTCGCCGTGCCCGCGCGGCACGCCGAATCCGTAGTACACAGGCGACAAATGGAGTGCGAGCCAATCGACGGGGAACAGCGCCTCCAGCCACAGCGGGCGGTTCGTCGGCTGGTAGCCGGCGAGCAAGTCGGGTGAGGCAACTCCGTTCGTCGTCACGCGGCCCCCTTTGTACTGCGCTGTGCTGCGTCCTGCGCCGCGGCGCAGGACGGGACGCTATGGGCAATTCGCCAATACCGCCGCTCATATCATACAAAATGCGCGCGATTCCCGGCTGTATCAATTCTGGGGCGCACAACGTAGGCAAAATTACGTCGAATCTTATCGTGTCGGTAATGTACCCCACGAGCTCGGGGAGTATAATCCCTTCTGAGGACACCCGTCCACACGCACCGAAGGCGGCGCTGGAGGCAATGCCACATGGCTCCCACGAACCTTTCGCGACGCATGAGCGCGGAAGATGCCTCGTTTCTCTACTTCGAGAAGCCGCACGCGCCGCTGCATATCGGCTCCGTCGCGATCTACGAGGGCACGATCCCGTTCGAGAAGATGTATGCGAGCATGGACGCCCGGATGCACCTCATCCCGCGCTACCGCCAGCGCGCCATCATCCCGCCGCTCTACGCCGGCCACCCTACGTGGGAAGACGACCCGAAGTTCTCGCTTGACAGGCACTTGAAGCTCGTCCAGATGCCCGGCCCGGGCACGCAGGAGCACCTGCTCGAATTCTGTAGCGATCTCTTCGCCGACATGCTGCCGCGCGATCGGCCGCTCTGGGACATCACGGCCATCACCGGCATCGACGGCGACAAGACCGCGTACCTCAGTCGCGTCCACCACTGCCTCGTCGATGGCGTCTCCGGCATCGAGCTGCTGCTCGCCGTCCTCGACCTGGTGCCGAATCCTGAACCAACGCCGCCGCCCGCCGAGCCGTGGCGGCCGAAAGAGATCTCGCGCCCGCTCGAGGCGTGGGCCGACGCGATGTTCGATCAGTGGAACCGCGACGTGCGGACCTTCACCGAATGGCAGCAGAACCTGCTCGACCCGCGCACGCAGATGCGCCAGATGACCGAGATGGGCCGCGCTCTCGAGGTCGCGCTTCCGTCGGCGATGCGCCAGCCGACGCGCACGCCGTGGAACAAGCCGGTCGGCGCGAAACGCCGCGTCGCCGTCACCGACATGTCGTTCCAGGAAGTGCGCGGCATTCGAAGCGCCATCGGCGGCACAGTCAACGATGTCATGCTGACGATTCTCGGCGGCGGGCTCGGCCGCTATCTCGGCGATCACGGCGTTACGACGAAGGGCATGACCCTCCGCTTGATGATCCCCGTCAACGTTCGCCCGGAAGGCGATAAGGGTGCGCTTGGCAACCACGTCTCGATGATGCTGCCGGAGATCCCCGTCGGCATCCCGAATGCCGTCGAGCGACTCACCGCCGTCCGCGCCGAAATGGAGCGTCTCAAGTCGCGCAACCAGGCCAGCGCATTCGAATCGTTGATGCGCGCCGCGACGAACATGCCCGCCGTATTCCACGCGCTCGCGGGCTCCGGCGGCGTGCCGCCCGGCGGCGCGAACCTCGTCTGCACCAACGTCCCCGGCCCGATGATCCCGTTGTACGCGGTCGGCCACCGCATGCTCGCGCACTACCCGCTCGTGCCGCTCGCCGGCGATCTCGGCATCGGCGTCGGCATCACTAGTTTCGACAAGTCGCTGTTCATGGGCATCATGTCGGACCCGGATCTCATCGACGATGTCGACCTCATCGCGAAGTACTGCGCCGAAGAGTTCAAGATGCTCCGAGAAGCCGCCGGCGTCCCCGTAAGCGACCTCCCCGACTTCTCGCGCCCGCCGCGCACCGGTAACGGCAACGGCCACAACGGCAACGGCACCTCGAAGCCCGCCGCAGAACCTACATCGAAGCAGGAGCCCGTCGCCTCCACGTAAACGCCACCACCGCTCGCACAACCCATCGTAGGGGCGCCCGGCTGTGCGCCCCGTTCGACGCAACGGTCGTTGTCCGATGGCGTTCCTCCAGCGTTCGTACGTCGGCACCTGCCCGACGAAGATCGCTCTATCGCTGTCAACCGACATCGCAGCCAGTCTTGGACGTGCCGCGAAAACAAACCTTCCAACAAACCGAATCGTCGGCGTTACTTTCTCCCGTCCTCAACCGATTCTGATCTTCGAAAGCCACCGGGTATCAGGGTCAAAACGGGTCAGGAGTACACATGCGCCAGAAAATCGCCGGAGCCGCCCTTGCGGCCGTGCTCGTATCACTCGCCGCCGTCGGAGCATTCGCATCGCAAGACGGCACGAACCTATCGACGACGTTAGTCGTGACAGATACGGCCACCGCAACCGACACGCCAGCCGCCACGACAACGCCGCAATCGACGGACGCACCGACTGCAACCAACACGCCCGGCGGCCCCACCGATACCCCGACTGCAATCGGCACCGCCGCCGCAGCAACCACGACGCCGGGCGCAACGAACACACCCGGCGGTGCGAACGACACACCCACATCGACGAGCACGCCCGCAGCCGCAACCGATACGCCGATCGCCGGAACGTCCACGCCGGCGCCAAGCACGACGCCCGGTTCAGGCGATGACGAAGATGACAACGACGACTCGGAGGAGTGCGACAACGACGGAGGCAAGTCCACCCCACCGGTCAGCGGCACGGCTACCCCAGCAGCCACCAACACCCCGGTCGCAACCGGCACCCCGGCCAGCGGAGGCGGCTCGTGCGGATCCGAGCACGACAACGAAGGTGACAACGGCCACCACGGAGAAGGCAACAGCGGCAAACACAACGGCCAGAACAACAACAAAGGCAAGGCCGGCGAATCCCACGGCAACCACGAAGGCCACGACGAGTAGCTGAACGAACCGGTCACAACAACAGCAAGGGCGGAGCACGAGCTCCGCCCTTCGACTATCTTCACACCGTCGGCCGTTGTTTCACACCGCGGCACCCGTGGCGCGGGCGTTCAGCCCGCGGCATCAACCGTCAGTCGTTAAACCCGTCTACCTCGTACGACATGATCAGCATGTCGTGCGTGCGGCCCTCCGCATCGACGACGTGATCTGCCAGCAGCGCCTCCGGGCGGAAGCCGATGCGCTCGAACGTCGCGCGCGCCGCTTTCTGGTCTGACGTCATGTTCGCGGTGATCTTCTTCAGCCCAATCTCCTTCGCGATCGAGAACATCTCCTCGACCAGCCGCGCGCCGAGCCGGATGCCGCGATAGTCCGCGCCGACGTTCGTACGGATCTCGCCGACGTGCCGCGTCCACAGCACCTCGTTATGGTGCAGCGTCGCGTAGCCCGCCAGA
>JANXYW010000238.1 GCA_025355835.1 Chloroflexota bacterium | reverse complement strand
CCATCGGCTTTCACAACGACGTCACACGGCCGCGACTCGACATACGCGCGCGCGATTTCGAAATCGTCGAAGCGCTCGACGCCGCCCATCGGGATGCCGTGCCGCCGCATGAGGTCTTTCGCGAACGATTTCGAACCCTCGATCTGCGCGGCAGCCTTCGACGGTCCGAACGCCGCGATACCGGCGGCTTCGAGCATATCCACCAGACCAAACGCCAACGGATCGTCCGGTGCAACGACGACGAGATCGACCTTCCGCGAGCGCGCCAGCGCGACGACCGCCGCGCCGTATTCGCTGATATCGACGTCGGATGCATGAGCGCTGGGCACGGGGAGGGCTACACACTCCGCGATCTGCGCGATGCCGGCGTTGCCCGGCGCGACGATGAGTTCACCCAGAAGCGGCGATCGACGCAGTTTCCACGCGATCGCGTGCTCGCGGCCGCCCCCGCCGATCAGCAGTGCATTCGTGGCCATCGATTAGCCGCCCGTGCTCTGCTCGAAGCGCCGCCACACGAACATCACGCCGAGCGCGAGGAGCACCGGCACCACCAGCTTGCGAGCCCTCGCGCCGCGTTTCTGGCGCTCCTGCATCGCGTCGCGCGCACCAGTGATCGCCTGTTCGACTTTCATGCGGCCGTTCGTGCTGTGCTGCTGGTCAGTGGTCATAACTCGTCCAGTGTGTGAGCGCGCGACCTGCGTCGCCATTGTGTCGCTGTTCACAGCGTCGGTCCGGCTCCGCCGGACGGACAGGCGGGGACGCCTATCCTACGCGCTTTGCGGCTTATTCCAGCCCCCGCCGACTTCGTGTCCTTCGTGCTCTTAGTGGATCGTGACCTGACGTCACTCCCACTCAATCGTGCCGGGCGGCTTCGACGTGATGTCGTAGACGACACGGTTCACGCCGGGTACTTCGTTCACGATGCGGCTGCTGATGCGCGCCAGCACCTCGTACGGCAGCCGCGCCCAATCTGCCGTCATCGCGTCTTCGGCGGTGACGGCGCGTAGCGCGACGACGTGGCCGTACGTGCGGAAGTCGCCCATGACGCCGACCGAGCGCGTATCCGTCAGCACAGCGAACGACTGCCACAGCTCGTGGTAGAGCTTCGCCTTTTTAATCTCGTTCATCACGACCCAGTCGGCCGCTTGCAGCACCGTGACACGCTCCGGTGTCACTTCGCCGATGATCCGAATCGCGAGGCCCGGGCCGGGGAATGGCTGCCGGTACACGATCTCCTCCGGCAAGCCGAGGCCGAGACCGACCTGACGCACCTCGTCCTTGAAGAGATACCGCAGCGGCTCGATTACTTCGAACGTCATGTCTTTCGGCAATCCGCCAACGTTGTGGTGCGTTTTGATCTTCGCCGTCGTGCCGCTGCCCGTCGCGCTCTCGACGACGTCCGGATATGTCGTGCCCTGCACGATGAAGTCGACCTTGCCGATCTTGTCGGCCTCGGCCTCGAACACGCGGATAAACGTCTCGCCGACGATGCGGCGCTTTTGCTCCGGATCAGTAACGCCCTTGAGCTGCGTCAGAAAGCGCTCAGCCGCATCGACGTGGACGAGCTTGATCTCCATATGGCGCCCGAACGTATCGACGACGCGCTCCGGCTCTTCGCGCCGCATCAAGCCGTTGTCGACGAAGATGCAGGTGAGCTGGTCGCCGACCGCCTTGTGCACCAGCATCGCGGCCACGGCGGAGTCAACACCACCGGAGAGCGCGCAGATCACCTTGCCGTCGCCGACCTGCTTGCGGATGCGGTTGATGCCGTCGGCGATGAAGTTGCCCGCGGTCCAGTCGCCGCGCAGCCCGCACGCCTTGTACAGGAAGTTCTCGATGAGCTGCTTCCCGTACGGCGTGTGCACGACTTCCGGGTGAAACTGGATGCCGAAGACGTTCTTCCCGTTACTCATCGCCGCGAACGGCGAGTTGTCGGAATACGCGATCGACGAATAACCGGGTGGAAGCTGCGTGATGCGGTCCCCGTGCGACATCCACACCGGCATCGACGGCGGAAGCGCGTCGAAGATCGGCGACTCGACATCGCCCTGGTGCAGCGTCGCGTGACCGTACTCGCGGTGGTCAGAAGCGACAACCTTGCCGCCGAGCTGGTGCGCGAGGGCGTGCATGCCGTAGCAGATGCCCAGCACGGGCAGATTGCGCTCGAACACCCAGTTCGGGATCGTTGGCGCACCGAGTTCGTAGATGCTGGCCGGACCGCCGGAGAGGATGACGCCGCGCGGCTTCAGCTTCTCGATCGTCTCCCACGGTGCGTCGTGCGGCACCAGTTCGCAGTAAACGTGACACTCGCGCACGCGTCGCGCGATCAGCATCGAGAACTGCGAGCCGAAGTCGATGACGACGACCGTCTCGGGGAGGACGGATGCCTGTGGGGCCTGGTTGGAGGGCGCTTCGCCCGACTTTTCGCGCGCGATTTCGAGATACGCGGAAACCTCCACGTCGCCCGAGACGCCTACGCGGCGGGAGCTTGGTGTGTCTGCCATGTCGTATCCTGCGTGCGCTGGTGGAAGTGCTTGATTCTAGCGAAGCGCGATTGCGCGGTCAATGACTACTGATAATCGACATAAGCAGTTAGACATGAACGAAGCGTATCGCGCCGCAGCGGAAGTCCTGCGTTCCGGCGGCATCGTCGCGCTGCCGACGGACACGGTCTACGGCCTCGTTGCCGTCGCAGCGGATCGCGCAGCGGTTGAGCGCGTGTACGAGACCAAGGTTCGTGACCCGAACCAGCCGATGCCGATCTTCGTCGCGTCGATCGAACAGGCGGAGCTGATCGCCGAGGTGAACGACATCGCGCGACTGCTGATGCAGCGCTTCTGGCCCGGCGCGCTAACCATCGTGCTACCGAAGAAGCCGTCGTACAACACGCGTGCAGTCGCAGGCGGCGATACGATCGGCGTGCGCGCGCCCGGCGATGCGGCGCTGCGCGAACTGGCATCCCAGCTCGGCCCGCTGACCGGCACCAGCGCAAACATCGCCGGCCGCGAAGAGTGCCACACGGTCGATGAGGTTCGCGCACAACTCGGCGGCGCAGTCGACCTGATCGTCGATGCGCCCGTCGAAGCAACCGGACAGCCATCAACCATCGTCGATTGCACGGACGCGTCGCGCGTGCGCGTACTGCGTCACGGCGCCATCTCGCGTGGCGCACTGCTTGAATCGCTGGCCGGGAGCGCAGAGCTTGTTTAGGATCAGGATGTGTCTGCCGAGAGGAAGAGTGGCACAGCCGTCCCCGACTATGTGTCGCCATGTAACCAAATCCGTGCAATCCGCGAAATCCGTGGTTCCGTCTGCCCGCTCATCGAAAGTGACCGCGTGATGTCCAACCCCACGGTGCTGCCTGCTGCAGATGTCCAGCGCGTAAGCGCCGTGCTATCGCGATACCGCGACGGCGTCAATGCGGCGCTGCATGAGGTGCTCGACCGCGCGGATCTCGGCCATGCGAGTTTCATGCGCTATCACCTCGGCTGGGAGGACGCGACGGGTGCGACGATCGCCGCCTCGGGTGGCAAGATGCTGCGCCCCGCTCTCTGCCTGCTCTGCTGCGAAGCGGTGGGCGGCGAACCGCGCCAAGCGATGCCCGCGGCTGCAGCGCTGGAACTCGTGCACAACTTCACGCTCATCCACGATGACATCGAAGACGCGAGCGATACGCGCCACGGTCGCGACACGGTGTGGCGCATCGCCGGTGTCCCGCAGGCGATCAATGCCGGCGATGGCATGTTCGTGCTCGCGCAGCGGACGCTGCTACGCATGGCTGATGCTGGTGTCTCGCCCGAGCGCGTACTGATGGCGTCCCAGACGTTGAACGATGCCTGCGTTGCGCTGTGCGAGGGTCAGTATCGCGACATCGGATTCGAAACGCGCGACCGCGTGACTCAGGCCGAATATGAAGCGATGATCGACGGGAAGTCGGGCGCACTGCTCGGCGCGTCGATGGCGATCGGCGCCATCGCTGGTGGCGCCGACGCGGCAACCGTCGACGCGTTCGGTGAGTGCGGCCGCATGCTGGGCCGTGCGTTCCAGATCCAGGACGACGTGCTGGGCATCTGGGGCGAGGGCGCCGTCACGGGCAAGCCTGTCGCGGACGACATCCGCTCGCGAAAGCGCTCGTTCCCGATCGCGTGGGCGTTCGAGAAGCTGCGCGGCGATGCCGCTCGCACGCTAGGCGAGATCTACGGGTCGGACGCGATCACGGAAACGGACGTGGATACCGTCGTAGCGATCCTGAACGAAGCGGGCGCGCCCGAAGTCGCGATGCAGAACGCCACGCAGTGGGCAACAGCCGGAATCGCCGCGCTGAGTCCGCTGCGTCTTGACGACGACTGTCGCAGTGACATCGCGGCGCTCGCTGCCTTTTTCGTGCATCGGTCAGCCTAGACGCACGCTCCGCGTCTGGTGCGGCTACCCTTGACGTACGACCACCCGGCCAAGGAGCCACATGAACAAGAAGACCATCTGCGACATCGACGTAGCCGGGAGACGCGTGCTCGTCCGCGTCGACTTCAACGTTCCGCTCGACAAGGAGACAATGCGCATCCTCGACGACACGCGGATCAGGGCAGCGTTGCCCACGATCAGCTATCTGCGTGAGCAGAACGCAAAGATCGTGCTCGTTTCCCATCTGGGGCGCCCGGATGGCAAGGTTGTCGAGTCTGCGCGACTCGCGCCCGTCGCGGCGCGCCTCGCTGAACTGCTCGGCGTGCCTGTGCCGTGTGCGACTGACGTCGTTGGCGCGTCGGCAAACGCTGTCGTCGCGGCGCTACAACCCGGCGATGTGGCGATGCTGGAGAACGTGCGATTCGAGCCGGGAGAAGAGCTAAACGACCCTGCGCTCGCGAAGCAGCTTGCCGCTTTCGCCGATGTCTTCGTGAACGACGCGTTCGGCACAGCGCACCGGCCCCACGCTTCGACCGCCGGCATTGCGGCGTCTCTCCCCGCCGTCGCGGGTCTCCTGATGGAGAAGGAGATCGACTACCTCGGCCGCATCGTGAGCAACCCGCAGCCGCCCGTCGCAGCGATCATCGGCGGAGCGAAGATCAGCTCGAAGATCGCCGTATTACAGCACCTCCTGTCGAAGGTCAGCGTCCTGCTCATCGGCGGCGGCATGGCCAGCACGTTCTTGAAGGCGCGCGGCATCGGCGTCGGCTCATCGCTGATCGAGGCCGACCAGGTAGCCACGGCGCAGAAGGTGATCACCGACGCAGGTCGCGCCGGCGTGAAGCTTGGCCTGCCGATCGATGTCGTCGTGGCCGATCGATTCGCCGCCGACGCCGCAACGCGCACGATCGACATCCACAACGTGCCCGAAGGCTGGATGATCCTCGACATCGGCCCCAAGACGGTCGCGGACTACGAATCAAGGCTTCGCGGCGTGAAGACGGTCGTCTGGAACGGGCCGCTCGGCGTAGCGGAGTGGCCACCCTTCGCCCACGGCTCACATGCCGTTGCCCGTTTCCTCGCGAAGCTCGACGCCACCGTCGTAATCGGTGGCGGCGAGACCGTCGCGATGGTGACGGAGCTCGGTCTCGCGAGCGAATACGCGCACGTCTCGACCGGCGGCGGCGCATCGTTGGAGTTCCTCGAAGGCAAAGAGCTACCCGGCGTCGCCGCGCTGCTGGATCGATAGCAAGACGTCGCAACGCCGATGTAGGACGGCCGCCCCCGGCTATTGGTCGCTGTTCGGTCCCCGCAAGAAGGTCGCGGTCCCGCCACATCCACCACAACGACCTCGGCCCGTGAACCACCATGAGTGGCACAGCCCGGCTATGAGTCGCCCCGCAGTTCGAACAGACCCTCGCTCGCCTCGGCCCCTCACCGGCGGGCGGAGAGGACCAGCGCGAAGCGCGGAGGTGAGGTCAAACCGTCTATACCTCGCGACCGCCGTAATTTGACCCGCTGATGGCTGTTTGATACGCTCGTTCGGGTCTCCGGGCGCTCGCATCGCAGGAGGTGCCACGTGAATCGAGAATCGGGCAGCGCCGTTTCCGGCGATCGCGTCGAGATTGACCAAAGCGCCGTGCGCTCGGTCGATGCGGAGCGCGTCGAATTACGGCAGGCGGCGGCGCAGCACGTACGAGGCGAGAGCGTCGAGTTGTCCGATAGCGCGATACTCAGCGTGCGCGGTGCGGACATTCGGATGGACGATTGCGCGGCCGCGATCGTGTGGGGCGAGCGCGTGACGATGCGCGGCGGCAACGCGACGCTGGTGTTCGCGCGGCGCGTCGACGGTGACGTGAAGACGGTAGTGACGCCAGGTGCGGCGTTCGCCTTCGGGCTGGGCGCGGTGGCTGGGTTGGCGATATGGCGGCGATTGCGTCGCAGGTAGGACGGACGGAACAGATGGCAAACAGCGAACTGAACGCGGCTCCCCGCACCGTGCTGGGAAAGAAGGTGGCGCAGCTCCGCCGCACCGGCCAAACGCCGGCAAACATCTTCGGCCACAAGATCGAATCGACATCAGTGCAGGCGAACACCGCAGAGCTGGTGCAACTGCTGCGCCACTCATCGCGCAATGCGATTATCAACGTGATCGTTGAGGGCGAAGCGGCCCCTCGCACGGTCGTCGTACGCGACCTCAAGCGCAACGCCGTTACCGACGAACTGCTCCACGTCGACTTCTACCAGATCTCGATGACCGAGAAGATGCGCGCAGACGTGCCGGTCGTGCTCTTTGGCATCTCGGACGCGGTAACGACGTTTGGCGGCGTGCTGCTCCAGATGACGGAGAAGATCGCGGTGGAAGCGCTCCCGTCCGACATCCCGGTCCAGTTCGACGTCGATGTCAGCAAGATCACCGAACTTGAAGGTTCAGTCCACGTGCGCGATCTTGCTATCGACACGACAAGAGTCACGCTGCACACGGAGCTCGATGTCGTGCTTGCGCGCGTCGCCTCGCCGCGTGTCGTCGTTGAAGAGACGCCGACTGCGGACGCTGCGGCTGTTCCGGCCGCTGGTGCGCCCGCGACGCCAGCTCCCGGCGCGTAGCTTTCGGTTCGCTCAGCAAACCAGAGGGAACGGGTGCCAATGGGCGCCCGTTCTTGCATCTACTCGTCGGCTGTCAGTGGGTTCGTTGCGAAAACGTAGTCGGCCAATGGTACGCCGCCGATCAGATGCTGCTGGATGATCTGTTCCAGCACGTCCGGCATCGCCGAGTGGTACCACGTGCCCTCCGGGTAGACGACGGCGATCGGTCCCTGCTCACACATCCGCAAGCAGTTCGCTTTCGTGCGATAGACGATGCGCTCGCCGGCAGTCAGGCCGAGCTCCTGCAACCGCCGCTTGAGGAAGTTCCAAGCTTCGAGCGTGCGCTCTCGCGGCGCGCACTTCGGCTCCGTTTGGTCAGCGCAAAGGAAGACGTGCCGGGCGATGTTGCGGACGCCGTACTGTTCGGCGGCGGCGAGGAGCTCGGCGCTCGGTTGTTGCGTGTCGCTCATGACTGATGCTCGCATCGCTGCGTGGCGAGCGCAATCTACGGCGCTACGTCCGAGCCTCAACCAGCTCGATCGGCTCGCCGCGAGCACTGAGCTGGCCGCACGCTGCACTGATCTCCACGCCCTTCTCGACGCGTACGGTGCACGCGACACCGCGCGCCGATAGTGCGCGCTGGAACGCCAGCGTGCGGCCGCGCGACGGCCGGTGGATGCCATCGTCCGGAGTGGGGTTGACGGGGATGAGGTTGACGTGGCA
>JANXYW010000237.1 GCA_025355835.1 Chloroflexota bacterium | reverse complement strand
CGGACACGACGAGGCGTGGGACGATATCGCCGCCGTCATGATCAAGTCGAACGGGCCAAGCTTTTATTCGCTGGGCCTGGACGACGCGCAGATTCGCCGCTACATGCGGGAGAGCATGGGGCCCGTGCTCAAGCTCCCACTGCGCGAGGTCAGCATGGCCGCACTCTTTGTCACCGGCGACGAGCTGGTGCGTTTGGCCACGGGCGAGACGCCGACAAAGCGCTCACTTCGGCAGAAACTCTCGGCCATGCGCACCGCCGCGCGCTCCTATCAGAGCGCGGTAGCATCTGGCGCCTTCGATACACCCGCGATGCGCATGGGATTCCTCTCGATGAAGCAGCTCGTCTACCTCGAACGCTACGGGCGGATGTATATCCCCGACGAATCGCTGCTCGGCGATCACGAATTCCTCCGGCGCGCGCTTGCCGGCTCGTAAATCCGGAAGGAGGAACGAACGTCAGACAACCGTATCGGCTAGCATAAGCCGTAGTTCAGTCCAGTCGGAAACGTGTTCAACAAAGGAGTCGTACCATGCGGATCATCACAAGTGCTGTCATCGGGTTGGTGCTGCTTGGCGTTGTTGCGGCGCACGCATCCACGGCGGATGCAGCGCCTAGCGAGAAGGCGTGTCCCGCGGGCGTAACGCTCGCCGCTGCCGCGAGCGGCAGTTCGGTCACCGTGACCGTATCGCCCCCCGTCAACCTCAAAGCCGCGAAGGACGGAGACGTCGACTCGTACCACCTGCACTACTTCGTGGACACCGATCCCGCTTCCGTGCTGCAGCCCGGACAGGGCGTGCCGACCGGCAACCCGAAGATCGTCCACGCGGCCGCGACCACGCAAGACTTCAAGGACCTCACGCCGGGTTCCCACCGCATCTGGGTCGTCATGGGCGATGTCGCGCATATCCCCTGCAGCCCGCTCGTGATGGCCGATACGACGATCACCGTCGCCGCCGCCACCGCACCGCCAGCGACCGGCACGGGCGATGGTCTGGCCGGCGATCGAAGCCTCGTGTGGCTCCCCGTCGCCACACTCGCCGCCGGCGCGCTGGCACTCGCTGGGGCCGTGGCATTGCGCCGCCGCGCGGGCCAGACGCCGTAAGCACCTGATCGCGTAACCCTGCGCCGGCGCTTGCGCCCGCCGGCGCAGGGGCCGATCGGATCCTGATCGAATGGAGCGCGGGCGCCCCCGCCCGCGTCACTGCCCGAATCGAGCCAACCTGATCGACCCGCAGATCCAGATACGGAATATGCGATCCGTAGGGGCGAACCTGTGTGGTCCGCGCGTGCAATCTAACAGGGGAAAAGATAGCACAGACGTTCTTTGGTGTAGGATAGGCAGCGCGCCACAGCGCGCAACCCTCTCCACATCGTGGAGAGGGTCGGCCAAAGGCCGGGGTGAGGTGCGCGCAGCGCCGTCGTCTCCCGGGTGCCACCAACCACTCGGAGCTAACCCCTCACCACCACTAAACTACCGCCATGCCCGAGCGCCGTCCCCGCCAACCAAGCAGCCGCCGCCGAATCGCACATAACGACGCGGAATCGCCGGAGCGCAGAATCAAGGTCAGCGCGGGCGGCGCAAAAACACAGAACTGCGGTTCGATGTCATTGATAGCAGGGGGCCGGAGCTATCAGTCCAACCCACAACCAACCGAAACCAGAATCCGGCCACGCACCGCCGAAAATCGCATCAATCAAAGCGCAGCGTCCTATGCGCGCCAAACCGAATCTGCACGCAGCCGCAGATCAATCAGCCGGCGCGAAAAAACGAAAAACAGCACATCAATCAAACAGCCAGCGGCTCGATCGACCTTGCGATCAACCCTCGTGCTCTCTGTGCTCTCTGTGGATCGGTTCAGTCCAGCCCCGCACGGAACCGGTGATAGTCTATGGCTCGCGCCAGCGCCCGCGCCGCCCGGTCGAAGGACGCGAACACGGCGATGCCGCGCTCCTGCACCCGCATCCGCGCCTGGTGCACCACGTCCTCGACGTGCTGCGGCTGCAGCACCGCCACGAACGGCTTCGGCGAAGCGTCCCGGTGCGCCGCCAGCGTATCGAGCAGCCCGTCCAGGCTCGCCGGGTTCGCCGCCCACATCCGCGCCAGGAAGCCGGACGCCATCTCCATCGCCACCGCATCGATGTTCGCGTCCGCGTCCAGAATGCCGAACAGCCGCGCCAGCGTGCCCGCCGACCCGCCGAAGCCGATCGTGCCGCCCATGTCCAGCGGGTTCTGGTAGCTCCCGCCCACGATGTTGAAGAACGACTTCAGCTCCGCGTACGAAGCGTCCGACAGCCGCGGCACATCCAGCCCCGCGTTCACGAACGCGTCCGTGATCACGACCGACTGCCCGCCCGTCATCGCCATCAGCCCCATGCCGCGGCCGGTGGCAGCCAGCGGCCCGCCGGAGGAGGGGCTCGCGTACAGCAGCGCCTTCACCACGTCGATCGTGTCTTCGAGGCTGTCGGCCTGCAGCGCCCCAGCCTGCCGCACGATGGCGCTGAACACCGCCTGCGAAGTCGCCAGCGACCCCGTGTGCGAAGCCGTCGCCCGCGCGCCCGCGTCCGTGACGCCGCCCTTCCACACCACCACCGGCTTCATCGAAGCCGCGCGCCGTAGCGACCGCACGAACCGCGGCCCGTCCTTCACGCCCTCGATGTACATCGCGATGACCTTCGTCTCGGGGTCATCGGCCAGGTAGTCGATGTAGTCCGGCACGTCCAGCACGATGCAGTTGCCGATGCTGACCGACGTGCTCACGCGCACGCCGTGCTGCTCGCCCACCAGCCCGAAGTTGATCGCGTGCGTGCCGCTCTGCGAGATGAAGCCGACGTCCCCGGCCTCGCCGTGCCCCTGCTCGGCGCTCTGCCGGATGCCCAGGCGGCGGTTGTACAGCCCCATGCAGTTCGGCCCGATCAGCGTCACGTTGCCGTCGCGCGCGATCTGCAGCAGCTGCTCCTGCAGCTTGATGCCCTCATCTTCGCCCGTCTCCGCGAATCCGGATGTGAACAGCGCCACGCCACCGACGCCCTTCTTCGCGCAGTCGGCCAGCACGCGCGCCGCCACCGGCCGCGGCACTGCCAGCATCACGTAGTCCACGTCGCCCGGCACATCCATGAGCGACGTGAAGTTCGTCACGCCCATCGCCTCGATGCCGGGGATCTCGTTCGGGTCGATCTGCACCGAATACAGCGGCCCCGCGGTGAACGTCGCGTAGTTCCGCAGCCACATGTACGCGTCGGCCTTCTTCGACCCGACGACGACGATCGATTTCGGATTCAGTGCGCGCGTGAGGTCGCGGTGACGGTCGTTAGTCATCGGCCGTCAGTCGTCGGTGGGAATGGGAACGCAACTCTAGCGCCGCGCAGGTGAGGCCGTCGAAACGCAGACGTGGCGCGCCGAATGAGAGGCCGTATGGACGCAGCTTTAGCTCCGTCCAACAAAGCTCCGTCTCAGGAGAAAC
>JANXYW010000196.1 GCA_025355835.1 Chloroflexota bacterium | reverse complement strand
GCGCGCCAACGTCGAGCCGCGCAAGGACGTACTGGACCGCATCTTCGAGGAGACGGAGGGCAACGCATTCTTCTTGAGCGAGGTCGTCAACCTGATGGCGCAGGAGGGCACGCTCACCAAGACCTCAATCTCCGACATCGCCATCCCGGACGGCGTGCGCGAGGCGTTGGGACGCGGGCTGAATCGCCGGTCGGAAGAGACGAACGAGCTGCTGCAGATCGCGGCGATCATCGGCCGCGACTTCACCTGCGACCCGGCCCCCTGCCCGATCCATCCACGTTGCCGCCGCACGTATCGCTGTGAGCGCTGCTGCATCGTTTCTCCAACGGTTCGGGACGAAGAAAGGAGGCGGCCCCCGGCGCCAGGGGAGGAGAGGGGACCGCCTCCGCATAGTCCGCACACACGAAGTGCGCGTCACTACCTGAATCACCGCGTCGTTCAGACGCGGACACTACACCGCGCCTTCGCCTCGCTCGCCGGTGCGCACGCGCATCACGTCTTCGACGTTGGAGACGAAGACCTTGCCGTCGCCAACCGCGCCCGTCCGCGCTGACTCCTGGATCGCCGCCAGAACGGGCTCTAGCAGCGCGTCGGAGATGATCATCTTCAGCTCCACCTTGGGCAGCAGATCTACCTTGTAGACATTGCCCTTCCACTGCTGCGTCACACCGCGCTGCGCTCCGTGGCCCAGCACCTGCGTGATCGTCAATCCCTTAACTCCGAGATCCTCCAGCGCCTTGCGGACGACGGACGCCATCTCCGGACGAATGATCGCTTCTACTTTCTTCATCGAATCACATCCTTCTTCTGAACCTTCATGGCCCAGCCCCTGCGCCGGCGGCCGCGGCCGCCCGTTCGCTCGGCGCCTGCGCTGCGCGAGATGCCCTCACCTCGCGCAGCGCAAGCTGCCCGTTGATTCTTTCGTGCGCTCGCCTTAGCGGGTCGTGCCCGATGCCGTTGGTGCGGGCGCCGAAACCGGCACGCGACTTGCGACCATTCCGGTGTACATGCCGCGATTGACCACAAACTCCGGGTATCCCGACGCGCCGTGCTCGTGCAAGTCCAGACCCTCCATCTCGCCCGCTTCGGAGACACGTAACGTGCCCGTGAGTTTGACGGCGTACATCAATACAAGCGACGCAGCGAGTACCGCAGCCATGACCGAGACGGTTCCGTACGTCTGTACCCAGAGCACATGCGTGCCGCCGCCGTAGAATAGCCCGGTCACGGTACCGCTGGTGGTACCCAGCAGCGGGGTCACCGCGTCGGCGCCAATGGGCGTCGCCGCACCGAACCTCCCTGCACCGAACAAGCCCAACGATATGGTGCCCGCCATGCCGGCGAACATGTGAACCGGAACCGCGCCGATCGGGTCATCGATCCGCAGGTATTCCAGCACTTCCAGTCCGACAATCGCCGCACCCGCGCCGATGATGCCGATGAAGAACGCGCCAGTTGGGTTCACCCAGTAGCACGATGCCGTAATCGCCACGAGCCCCGCGAGGAATCCGTTGACGGTCAGTCCCAGGTCCCACTTGCCGCTGCGTGCGTACGAGTAGAACAGCGCTGTGAGTCCCGCAGAGCAGGCAGCTAGCGTCGTGTTGAATGACACGCGGCCGATGCCCTGCGCATCGAGCGCGGAAAGCGTGCTGCCCGGGTTGAATCCGTACCAGCCGAACCACAGGATCAAACCACCAACAGCTCCAAGAATGAGATTGTGCGGTGGCATCGGGCCGCCGCCGTCGCGCCGGAATACGCGGCCGAGCCGCGGCCCCAGCGCAATCGCTCCAGCGAGCGAGATCGTGCCACCAATCGTGTGGACCACGGTCGACCCAGCGAAGTCGTGGAAACCGCGAAGGGCAAGCCAGCCATCCGGACCCCAGGCCCAGTGGCCCACGATCGGGTAGATAAAGCCCGTCACGCCGATGCTATAGAGAATGTCGCCGATGAATCCGCAACGGCCGACCATAGCGCCCGACGTAATCGTCGAGGCCGTGTCTGCGAAGGCAAACTGGAATACCCAGAACGCCAGCAGCGGCACGCCCGTCGTGCCGTATGTGTCGGGCAGGTTCTGCAGAAAGAACCCGTGCGTCCCGATGAACTTATTGCCATCTTCGAACATAAAGGCGAAGCCGATCGCCCAGAACAGGATGCCGCAGATACAGGTATCTGCGATACCCTCGACGAGGATGTTGACCGCTTCACGCTCTCGTGCGAAACCGGCCTCCAGCATCACAAATCCGACCTGCATGCCGAAGACCAGGAACGCCGCAATGAGCACCCATGCGGTGTTGATCGCGTTGATCGAAGCGACCGTGTCCGGGCTGTCGCTCGCATCCTGCGCGTGAGCAGCGCCCGGCATCAGCGAATGGATCAGGAAGAGGACGATGGCAACGCCGATCATCTTCCCGCCCACCAGCATCAGCGCGTTCTTGCGCCCGCTCGGGTCACGCAAATTCGCGCGGAGCCTCGAAAACGCGGACTCCATAACCATGCCCATACAGCCTCCTCCTAAGTTCAAGAAACGACGATGCCTGCCACCCTCGATGAGGCATCGCCGATCAGAACCACTAGCGCCTAACGACAGGGCTAATGTAGAAGGCTGCTGTGTCCACCAAGTTGCGTCCATGTTACGGCTGTGTTTCATGTCGCAGGTTGTCTAGCTGAAACACGCGCGTTGCTCGACGAAGATTCGCACAGCTACGAGATGCGAGGCTTCCGAACGGGAAGCATGTCTACGCCTCGCCCAGATACGTCTTCCGCACGAGGTCGCTCGCTCGCAGCTCCGCGGCCGATGCTTCCAGCGCAACCGCGCCCGACTCCAGCACGTACCCGCGCCGCGCCACCTGCAAGGCCATCGCGGCGTTCTGCTCGACCAGCAGGATCGTCGTACCCGCGCGGTTGATCTCGATCACGGTGCGGAAGATCGTCTCCACGAGCACCGGCGAAAGCCCCATCGAAGGCTCGTCTAACAGCAGCAAGCGCGGGCGCGCCATCAGCGCACGCGCGATCGCCAGCATCTGCTGCTCGCCGCCGGAAAGCGTGCCGCCATCCTGCTTGACGCGTTCGCGCAGCCGCGGGAACAGCGTCAGCACGCGCTCCAGATCCTGCTCGATTTCGGCGCGAGCATTCCGCTGGTACGCGCCGAGCCGCAAATTCTCCAGCACCGAAAGCCTGCCGAAGATCGCCCGACCCTCCGGTGCGTGCGAGATGCCCATCCGCACAATGTCGTGCGCCGCAACCCGATCGATGCGTTTACCCTCGAAGGAGATTTCGCCCGCGCTGGGTCGTAGCAGCCCCGAAATCGTTCGCAGCGTCGTCGACTTGCCCGCGCCGTTCGCGCCGATCAGCGCGACCACCTCACCCGTCTCGACGTGCAGCGATATGCCTTTAATCGCCTTGATCTGCCCGTAACCGGAGACCACACCGTCGAGCCGCAAGTGCGCCGACGGTGCACCAGCGCTAGCGCTCGGAGCTACCGCGCTCGTCGCTTCGCCGCTCACGACGCGCCCTCACTGAGCAGCGCGCCCGTGCCCAAATACGCCTCGATGACGCGCTGGTCCTTCTGCACATCCTCCGGCCGGCCTTCGCTGATCTTCTCGCCGTGATCCAGCACCGTGATGTACTCGCACACGCCCATCACGACGCGCATCTGGTGCTCAATCAGTACGACGGTCATGCGCAGATCATCGCGCAGCGCGCGAATCAGACGAATCATGTCGACGCTTTCGCCCGGGTTCATTCCGGCGGTCGGCTCATCAAGCAGCAGCATCCGAGGCCGCACTGCCAGCGCACGCGCGATCTCCAACCGCCGCTGCTCGCCGTACGCCAGGTTCCATGCCAGTTCGTTCTCGCGTCCCGCCAGCCCGACGAATCGCAGCGTCTCGACGGCGGATTGCACCGCACGCTTCTCCTGCTTCACCGTAAACGGCAGCCGCAGGATCGCCGTCGCGATGTTCGTGCTCAGGTGCAGGTGTGATCCCACCAGCACGTTCTCGATCGCCGTCATGTTCGAGAACAGCCGGATGTTCTGGAACGTGCGGCTGATGCCGGCAGCGGCGATGCGATGCAGCGGCAGTCCGTCGACGCGTTTCCCCTCGAACCAGATCTCGCCGGACGTCGGACGATAGAAGCCGGTCAGCAGATTGAACAGCGTCGTCTTCCCCGCCCCGTTCGGCCCGATGACGCCCACGATCGTCTCCGCCTCGACCTCCATGCTCACATCGTTGAGCGCGATCAGCCCCTCGAACGCGCGCGATACATGCCGGACAGAAAGAATCGCCATCGCTACGTCGCCACTTCCGGCTCGAGCACATCCGCAGGCTCGAACTGGGCCTGTCGGCGTCGCGCAGGCAACAGGCCCTCGGGCCGAAGGATCATCACCGCCACCAACGCCGCGCCGAAAATCACCAGCCGGTAGTCGGCGCCCAGGTTATCGAGATGGATGAACGCGATGTTGATGCTGAAGTCGCGTAACACCTCTGGCAATCCAATCAGCAACATCGCACCCAAAATGACACCGCGCACGTTGCCCATACCGCCGATGATCACCAGCGCCAGCACGTTAATCGAAACATCGAGATTGAAGTCCGACGGAAACACCGCGCTCTGTTTGGCGGAGTAGATCACCCCACCACCGCCGCCAATCGCCGCGCCGATCGCGAACGCCATCAGCTTGTACGCGGTCGTATTCACGCCCATCGACGACGCAACGTCTTCGTCCTCGCGGATCGCTTCCCATGCACGGCCGACGCGCGAGTCGCGGATGCGTTCCGCCGCGAACGCCGCGACGAAGCAGCCCGCCAGCACGACGAAGTACAACTCCACCGGCCCGCTCAGTTCCGTGCTGCCAAAGTGCGGCTTCGGGATCGCGAAGACCCCTACCGGCCCGTTCGTCACGCCGTCTTGGTTGTTGATCATGATGCGGATGATCTCACCGAACCCCAGCGTCACGATCGCTAGATAGTCACCGCGAAGCCGCAGCACCGGCACACCAAGGGCGATGCCGACCAGCGCCGCCAGTACCATCGCCATCGGCAGCACGATCCAGAAGCTCGTACCAACGTCGAAGCCGCCGCCGAATTGTGGCGCAGAGATCAGCGCGTACAAATACGCGCCGCTCGCAAAGAACGCGACGTAGCCGAGATCCAGCAGCCCCGCGTAGCCCACAACGACGTTGAGGCCGATACCCAGCAACGCATACAGCGCGATATCGAACATGATGCCGCGTTCGAACGTGTCCATCTGGTGCGGGAGGTAGACCAGCATCGCGCCGAGCACCACCATCCCGAACAGACCGCTGCGTGATCGCAGCAGCGCGTACATGACGATGACGAGGATCGCGAACGTCCAGCGGATGCCGAAGTACGACGGCCCCAGCCCGCCCGCGATCGCCAGCAGCGGCAACACGGCGTACTGGCCGAATCGCGCGACAGCCGCGCCAGACGTGGTCGTCTGTAGCTGTTCACCAGCGCGCGACCAGTAACGGCCCGGATCAAGCGCGGCACGCAGCGAACTCAGAGATCCGCTGCCTTTCATCGATCAGGCCCGCTTGTCTTCGCGCTTGCCGAACAAACCCCACGGCCGGAAGATCAGCACAGCGACCAGCAGCACAAACGCAACCACATCCTTGTACTGTGCCCCGAAGAACTTCGTGCTGATCGCTTCGCTGATGCCGAGGAAGTAGCCGCCCGCCATCGCCCCCGGCACGCTTCCAATGCCGCCCAGCACCGCCGCGGTAAACGCCTTGATGCCCGGAATGAATCCCATGCCGGACGTCGCCGTCGTAACGAACATCCCGTACACAACGCCCGCCGCTCCCGCGAGCGCCGCACCAACAGCGAACGTCGTCATGATCGTCCTGTCGACGTTAATCCCCATCAGCGATGCGGTATCGCGATCTTCGGCGACAGCGCGAATCGCCACGCCTGCCTTCGTCCGTTGAATGAACAGATACAGCAATCCGAGGAACACGAACGACAGCACGATGAGGAATATCTGCACGTACAGCAGCCGTATCTCGCCTATTTCGACGGCAGTGCGCGGGAAGACCTTCGGGTAGACCTTGCCCTGGGCGTTCGTGGCCCGCAGCATGATGTTCCGCAGCAGAATCGATACGCCGATCGCGCTGATCAGCGGCGCCAGCCGCGGCGCGCGACGCAGCGGGCGATACGCGATCCGCTCCATCACGAGCGCGAGCGTCACCGCCACCACCATGCCCAGCACGATCGCGATCGCGATCGTCAGTACTGGTACCGAGTCATTGAGACTACTGTGTTTTTCGAATCCGTTGAGAGTGTAATAGCCCGTGAACGCGCCCATCATGAACAGCTCGCCGTGGGCGAAGTTGATCATCCGCAACACGCCGTACACCAGCGTGTACCCCAGTGCGATCACTGCGTACACGCCGCCGATTGTGATGCCATCGATAAGGAGCTGGATCCACTCCTGCACGAATCTACCCTCGCCTCAACGCAGCGCCGGGAGGCCGCGAACTCGCGACCTCCCGGCTGATGTGTGAACGAATACGCTCCCGTCGCTACTGGATGCGCGTGAGCTTCCCGCTCTTCACCTGGTCAATCTCGTTCACCGCGCCGACAACCTTGCGGTCGCCCTTCGCGTCGAAGTCGATCTGCCCCGATGCACCGGCATAACTCGTCGCAGCAACCGCATCGATCAGCTTCTGCCGGTCGATGACGAGGTTGCCGCTGCCATCCACCGTCGCGACCTTCTCAATCGCCGCGAGAACGATGTTCGTCGCGTCGGTCGCCTGCTCGGTGAACTGGCCGGCGTCCTTCTTGTACTCGGCCTTGTACGCCGCCGCGAACGCGTCGTAGAGCTTCGTGTCCGTCGGCTTGGGGCCGCGGCTCACGTACGAACCCTCGGCCGCGCCACCCGACTGGTCGATGTACTTCTGGTCGGCGATGCCGTCCGCGCCCATGAACGAAGCGGTCACGCCCGCGTCCTTGAGCTGGCGCACAAGCACCGCACCTTCAGCAATGAATCCACCGAAGACGACCAGGTCCGGGCTCTCGCCCTTGATCTTCGTCACCGTCGGGCCGAAGTCCTTCTCGCCCACCGTTACAGCCTCTTCGCTAGCGACTTTTCCGCCAGCCGCCGTGAACGACGCCTTGAACACGTCCATGAGACCCTTGCCGTACGTGCTCTGGTCATTCACCAGCACGACGTTCTTCTTGCCAAGCGTCGTGTAGGCGTACTTCGCCATCTCGGCGCCCTGCGTCGCATCGTTCCACGCCGTGCGGAAGAAGTTCTTCTTCCCCTGCGCGGTCACGCTCGGGTTCGTCGCCGAAGCGCTTACCGTCAGCATGTTTGCTCCGGATAGTGGATCGAGGGCCGCTACCGCGCCGCCAGAACACATCGGACCGATGACCGCGACCACGCCGTCAGCGATCAGCTTGTTCGCTGCCGTCACGGAAGCCGGCCCCGCGCAGCCGTCGTCCTGCGGGTCGCCTTCGATGCCGAAACCCTTGATCGTACCCTTCGTCTTGATTGCGAGCAGCGCCGCGTCGCGAATCGGGATGCCCAACTCTGCGTTGTCGGTCGTCAGCGTCGTGCTGATACCGATCTTGATCTTGTCGCCCTTCTTCACCGTGATCGAACCGGCAGCGCCTGTCGCCGCTTTCGTCGCAGCAGTCGTTGCGCCCGCGGCCGGAGTCTTCGCCCCGCCCGCACCGGCCGTCGCCGTCTTGTCCTTACTACTCGTCCCGCTGCTGCACGCAGCCAGAACCATCGTCAGCGTCGCGAGCATCGCTGCCAGCAGCAACGCCCTCTTTCCGATCTTCATCTCGATCTCCTCCTCTGCCTCGAATCCAACTCCGGCCAATACCCGGCCGCACAACCTACCTATTATCAGCGCCGAAACCGGTCAGTCAACGCCGTTATGTCGTTACGGAAACAAATATGCCACCCGTTAGCCGCACCAGATCCACCAATTCGATCGAGAAGATGGCCGAAGCTGTACCTCCTGCGACCCAAACCGTCTCGAACCGCCGCAGTCCGTCGTCCACCATCACTTCGATTGGAGACGGCAACCCAAACGGCGACACGCCCCCAACGGGATACCCCGTCAGGGCCAATACCTGCTCCGCGCTCGCCAGCTTGATCTGCTTCCGCCCCACACCGAAGTGCGCCGCCGCCAATCGATCGTCCAACCGCCGATCGCCCGCCACCAACGCAAGCCGCGGCGTGTGCGAAACGTAGATCGCCAGCGTCTTGACGATCTGGCCCAGCTCGCACCCGGCGGCCGCCGCTGCCATCTCCGCCGTGTGCGTGCTCTCCGCAACAATCTTCATCGCCACGTCGTATCCCAGGGTCGTAAGTGCGCGCGTCACGCGCGCGGTGCGTTCCTCTTCGTCGATCGATTCCACGCGTTCGTTCCTCCCCATCGCGTCGCACTGGCGCCCGAATGTCCGCGGATGCATCATACGTCCACGATGGCCAATCCAGAAACAACGCAGGCGATGCGCATGCTCGACGCCAAACGCATCGCGTACGCCGCCAGCGTCTACGACGCCACGCGCGAATTTCACTCCGCCGAAGAAGCCGCGGCGCTCCTCGGCGCGTCGGTCGATACCGTCTACAAGACCCTCGTCGTACTGCGCGAAGCGCTCGGCCGCCCACGGCCGCTGCTTGTGATGATTCCATCGCATCGCCAGGTCGACCTGCGCCTGCTCGCGAAAAGCATCGGCGACAAGAAGCTCCGCATGGCCACCCAACGCGAAGCCGAATCTCTCACAAGCCTGCAGGTCGGCGGCATCTCCGCCCTCGCCCTCACCAACAAACCCTTCGACGTCCTCCTCGACGAGTCCGCCCGCGCGCTCGACCGCATCCACATCAGCGCCGGTCAGCGCGGCATCGATCTAGAACTCCGCGTCGAAGATCTCGTCGCCATCACCAACGCAAAGCTCGCTGCAGCAACATCGGGCGATTGAGGAGGGCGCGCACTCGGCGCTATTCGCAATGTAGGGGCACGCCGCGCCGTGCACACGTGCGGCCACCCAACGTCCGATGCAACAATCGAAATCGTAGGGGCGGCCCCGTGTGGCCGCCCTCGCGCGCGTACCAACATTCGATGCCATGCGAATCTCGCAGGCACCGCCGCTGCACCGAACCCGCGACATCTACCCGAGAATCAACACATCCGCGGCCACCGCAACGAACAGCAGCGCAAGATAGTACAGCGACACCTTGAACACGCTCATCGCCGCGCCCACGCGATCATCGCCGCGCAAGATCCACGTCTGCCGCACAAACGCCGCGCCAAGCACCAGGGCCGAGCCGAGATAGATCCAGCTCACTGTTCCCGTAAGGAGCAGCAACAGCGACACCGGCACCAACGCGACCGAATACCAGAATATCTGCGACTTCGTGTTCTCCATCGTCGCCACCACCGGCAGCATCGGCACCTCGGCGCGCGCGTAGTCGTCCTTGTACTTGATCGCCAGCGCCCAGAAGTGCGGCGGCGTCCAGAAGAAGATGATCGCGAACAGCACCAGCGGCGGCCACGCGAGGCTCCCCGTCACGGCCGCCCAGCCTACGAGCGGCGGAAACGCGCCCGCAGCGCCGCCGATGACGATGTTCTGCGAGCTCGTCCGCTTCAGCCACATCGTGTAGATGAACACGTAGAACGCAGTCGCCGAAAGCGCCAGCGTCGCCGCGAGCAGGTTCGAGGTCACCAGCAGCAGCACGAACGCGACGACTTCGAGCGTCAGCGCAAACGCGAGCGCGCTCGACGGCTCCATCTTCCCCATCGGCAGCGGCCGCCCTTGCGTCCGATGCATGATCTCGTCGATGTCGCGATCCAGATAGCAGTTGATCGCGTTCGCGCCACCCGCCGCAAGCGTCCCGCCCAGCACCGTCGCGATGACGAGCCACCACGACGGCCAGCCCTGCTCGGCCAGCACCATCGCAGGCACGGTCGTGATCAGCAGCTCCACGATGATCCGCGGCTTCGTCAGAGAGATGTACGCGCTCAACGTCGAGCGCAGGCTCAGCGGCCGGCTGGCGATGCTCGTGTTTATCGCGCCCATTCGGCCGCCTTTGCTCGCTGCGCCGCGTGCTCGTCCACACCGCTCACGTCATCCCCCGGCAGATAGTACGCCAGCGCCGTGATCGTCACCATCACGCACCACAACAGCGCCGCCAGCGACAAGTGCGTTACCACAACGCCCGCCGCCAGCTCCGTCCAGATGTTCGCCGCGCCGATCAGCGCCTGCGCGATGTACAACACACCCGCGCCGACGGAAAGCCACACCAGCAACGGCTGCCGCCGCCGCTCTTCGAACGCCTGATACGCCAATCCAAGAATCATCAGCCCCAACAGCCCCGCCACCAGTCGATGCAGGAAGTGCAGTCCTTCGGCGCTGTTGCCGCCCGGCGTCAGGCTGCCGTTGCACAGCGGCCAGCCGCTGCACGCGAGCGCCGCATCGGTGCCGCTGATGTACGAACCAAGAACCAGCGTCACAAACGCCGTCGCCGATGTCAGGATCGCCAACCGATTGAACGTCGTCTCTGAAGCGAACGCAAACACGCGATGACCATGCGCCCGCATCAGCGAGATCGTCGCAGTCACGATCATCACCGCCGTGAAGATCATCGCCGTCCCTAAATGCGCCGCGACGATCTCGGACGGCAATTCTCTCTTCACCGTCACGCCGCCAAGGATGATCTGCCCGGCAAGGAGCAGCCCCGCGCTGAATGCCAGCCAGAAAACCAACTTGTTGCGCCGCTCCGTCTTGAACGTGAAGAACGTCACGCCAAGAAACAGAAATCCGACGACGGTCGCCGCCATCCGGTGCGAGTACTCGATGATGGTGTGTTTGTCGGCGCTCGGGATCAGCTTGCCGTGGCACGTCGGCCAATCCGGACAGCCCAACCCGGAGTCCGTCGCCCGTACCGTACCCCCAATCACGACCAGCACAAATGTGGCGGCGATCGTCACCAGGAGCAGGCGCTGGAACCAGGTCATGCGTGCCGCCCGCCTGTCCGGCGGGCTCCCTCTCCGGCCCTTCAGGGGTCAATGCAACCCGAGATGCGGTCGTTTGTTACCGCATTCACAAGTAACACGAGCACCCCGCCCGATCAAGCGCAGATAGACAAAAGACGAGACGCCGCAACGTCTATGACCGCAACAGTCGGTCGCTCCACAGCGCGAAGCCGTCCTCCCTCTCCGCGGGCCTGCTCGCTGTGGCGAGCCGGAGAGGGTCGGGGTGAGGTCCCATGTCACGCCACCCGGCGGAAACCTGGCCGCGCGCGCCCGAAACGCTGTAGGGGCGCAACCCGTTGCGCCCGCCCCCGTCCCACACACAAACTGTCTGAAATCAAAACCGCGACACAATGTAGGGGCGGACGTGTGTGTCCTCCCCATCCCACAGAAGCTGCCCGAAATCAATACCACACAACAAAAAGGCTCGCGCCCTTCCGAGCGCGAGCCCAATGCGTACATTGCCATCCGGCCGTTACTTGATGATCTCGCTCAGCGGAATCTTCCGCGCCACATTCCCAATCGAATCCGTCACAACGACGCTCGTACCGTCCGTCGCGATGCCAACCGGTCGCGCCTGCGCCTGCGCACCTTCCTTCGGCAAGTCGTACGAAGCGAGCGGCGCGCCGTCCGCACCGAACGCGAGTATCTTGCCGTGCGTCGGATCGGTCGCGAGTATGCGGCCGTCAGGTAGCAGCGCCAGATAGCCACGCTCCGTCACCGCCTGGCTGCCCCACGCATCGACGTTGATGATCCCCTTCGACTTCAAGTCCTTGTCGAAATGGACAATCCGCTTGTTCCAGAAGTCCGCGACGAAGATGTCGCCGTTGGCCGCGACCGCAAGACTCGATGGTTCGTTGAACTGCAGCGGGTCGCCGGATGTGCCCTTGCTGCCGAACTGCCGTACGACATCGCCGTCGCTCGTGTACTCGATCACGCGGTTGTTGCCCGTGTCAACAATCAGCACATGTCCCTCAGGCGAGAGCGCGATGTCACGCGGCCCGAACAGTTTCAGCGGATCGCCGCCGACATCCGTCTGGCCGCCGACACCCCACTCCTTCACCTTCTTCAGATCCTTGTCGAGCTTCACCAGCTTGTGGTTCCACGTATCGGCGACAAACACCGTGCCGTCCGGCGCAACCACCATCGACCACGGCTGGTTCATCTGCACATCGCCGCCGAAGCCGCCCGCGACGGTCTGGAAGTTGCCCTGCGCGTCGTACTTCTCGATGCGGTTGTTGTTTGTATCTGCGAAGTACAGATTGCCGATCGAGTCGAACACAACGTCCGACACGCCGCTCATCTGCCCCTTCGCCGAACCGTTGCCGCCGATCACGAGCTGCGTCCCGTCGGTGCGCACCGTCGGACCCGCCGGCGGCGCCGTCAACTGAGAATAGCCCTTCGGGAAGAACGCAACGCCATCCACGGTACCCAGCTCGTTCGGCGGCGTGCGGTTCACCCAGTAGTCGAACCACTTGTGCAGCGCGCTCGTCGAGAAGAGGTCGCTAAAGAAGTTGCGCGACGAGTACTTCCCGTCCGCGCCTCGATACTCCTCAGGGAACCAGCGGCGGTGGTGGTATGGCACGCCTTCGTTGTACGCGTCGCCCGTGACCACGTTCGTCGCCGATGCTTTCGAGATGAAGAGAATCGCGCCCTGCGGCGGCGTGTAGTTCGCGCTGATCGTCGTGTAGGAAACGCTCTTGTAGTCCCGCAAGTACCACGCCCACGGCCATGTGTACCCATCGACGGAGTCGACCACGATCGGCAGCTTGTCGCCCAGGCCCGATTCTTTTGCTGCCTTGTCCACCTGCGCCGCCAGGACAGGAATATCGCCCGATGTCTGCGTGTACACTAGCAGCTCGTCCGGCACGTCGCCGTGATCGCGGTGCGCGACATCGCCAACGAGCGTCCGCGGCAGGCTCGGATGCCCCCACGAAGCGAGCACCGCAGCGTGCGCCGAGAACACCGCGACGGCGCAGACAGCGCCGGCCATCGCAACCTGCAGCGCCGTCGTCCGGCTGTAGCCCGTGTACGCCCAGTAGACCGAAATCGCCGCGACCAGCGCGAGAATCCAGCCGCCCGTCGAGGCAAGCGAGAACGGCCCAAACAGCACGAAGATCAGCACTGACAGCGCCGACGCGATGGCGACGTACGCAAATGGCGCCAACCGGTCGAACTTCGGCAGCTCCGGCCGCAGGTCCGTGCTCTCCAACATGTCGCCGACGAATCGTCCCGCGAGCACCGCCAGCGGCAGCGCGATGTGCACGTTCAACCACGGCATCTTCTCGCCCGCGACCGTCAGCGCGAAGCCGGTGAACACCAGCCAGAACAGCAGGAACCGGTTCAGCCGATCCATGTCGAACGAGAAGATGCCGATCAGGGTGATCAAAAACGGCAGAATGATGTGGAACGACGAGACTTTCTGTACGTCGGGTCCGGGCGGAAGCAGCAGCAACACCAGGATCGCAAGCAGCCCCGCGCCGACGAACGTCGCGTTCCGCGCTTTGCCGCGAATCGTGTAGTACATCCCCGCAGCCAGCGACAGGACGAGCGGCAGGAATTCGTACACCGGAATCGTGATGAAATAGTAGTAGTCCGGTTGATTACCGCGCCGCACGTCCTGCTGGCTCAGCCAGTAGTCCAGCGAGCCCCAGATCACCGAGAAGAAGCCGGGCAGGTTGCTGAAAAACGTCGTCGAAAGCAGCACGAACGGCACCCAGAAGCACGCCGCCGCAATCGCCCACACCTTCGGCCGCCACGCCAACCCGATCGCCGCCGACAGCACGATCAGTCCGAGCACACTGACGACAGCCAGCGTCTGTTCGGCGCTGGCGACGTGCGAGTTGCCGGCATCCTGCGCGCGGTTCGTCCAGTCTTTGCCAAGCAGCAATTGCACGCCGGCGGCATAGAGCGGCAGAGCCAGTGTCCCCATGACGATGATCAGGTTCGCCTCGGGCGGCATCTCGTCGAGTTGGTATTTCTCTCGCCAGCTCGCGGCGAACGGCCACAGGACCGCAAGGAGTAGCCCGCCCGGAATCGACAAGACGACAAGCGTTACGTATTGAAGTGGCTTCGTTTGTGCTGGGTACTGCGCGAACACAAATGCGAGGACTGCTGCCAGCGCTCCGACAACTGCGACCGCAAGTGGTATCTGAAACGCGCCGACGATGGGGAGCGCGACGAGGGCGAGCACGAAAACGCCAGCCGCAATTGCCGCAAGGAGCTTCGGATCTACGAGCGCGAGTCCACGCGCTTCTCGCTCGGGTCTGATCTTGTCCGCGATATGTCCCGCGAACACATACATGAAGAAGAAGATGAACGCCGCGGCGTGCATGAACGTCGTCTCCTTCGTCAGGAAGGAGCCGGCCAGGAAGCCCGCCGTCAGGTACAGCCACTTGTTCTCCCGCGACGCCATGTAGCGCCACGCGAAGATCACCATGCCGAACGTCCAGAACGCGGTGTAGATGTCCTCGCGCGTGAACCGGCTGTAGTACAAAAGCGTCGGCGAGAACGCGATAAACGCGGAGGCCGCCAGCGCGCCAATGCGGCCGATTTGGCCGCGGAAGAGGAACGGCAGCAGCACCAGCCCCGTCCCCATCGTCGCCGCCAGGATGCGCGCCTGGTAGTTCCCGTCGCCGAAAATCCACATCATGAACCCGTTGCCGATGAACTGGAACGGGCCGTGCATGAACGGGACGTGTTTATACGTGTCGGTGTTGCCGGTGCCAAACGTGAAGAAGTCGTCGAGGCCGTTCTTGAAGCCCCAGCTGAAGAAGCCGTGCAAGCTCTCGTCGTGGTGCATCGCGCGCGCGCCGAGGTTGTAGAACCGCAGCACCGCGGCCAGGATACCGATGAGCCCGTACGTGGCGACCTCCCAGTACCGGCCCGCAAGCACGTTCAGGCGTTCGCGCATTTCGGTGTTCACGGCGAACGACTTCAGCCGCTCACCGGTCGTTCCGCCATACGGTAGATTCGGTTCTTGTACGCTCATTCGCCGGAGACCTCACCTGTCGTGCTTGACGCTCGATATATCGTAACTGTTCCCGATTGAAACGCTACAGGAAGCGGCTTGAACTTTGCCAGCCCTGCTTCCCCGTACGTACTACGTTCTAACGGCCCTACATAGACGTAGGTTACGCCGTACTTCTTAAGAATCTGATTCATCGCCGCCGTATCCGTGGTCGTGTATAGCGAATTGACGTCCTCAAATCTGCCGGCCCGTGCTTTCGACGACCCGCCTCGCCACTGGTCCTCGTGCCCGCCCCAGCCCAGAATCGCCGGCACGCCGGTAGCGGCGGAGATACGGGCCGCCAGACTGTAATCGTTCCCCACGGCCTCCGCGATCACCAGATCCTGCCCCTGCGCCAGGCCATTCAGGAACGCAATCGCCTTCAACTCGTCCTGCGGGTAGTACGAAAGGCCGCGCAGCTCGCCCTCAGTTCGGTACCGCCGGTTCGCCGTGCCGCCCAGCGGATACAGCGCCGCACCTGCCAGAACCAGCGCCGCCGCCGCCGCCCAGACGAGGCGATACTGCTGTTCCCGAGGGAACGCCACACGCCAGCGCGAAGCCAGATAGTACAGCGAAAACCCGCCAGCGATTGCCAGCATCATCCACGCCTGGTAGTACAGCTTGAACACCGAGTTCATGCGCGAATTGAACACGTCGCCCACGTAGAAGAACTCCGTGCCAAGAATCAACAGCATCGCCGTCACGACGAGCAACAGCACGAACAGCACGCCCTCGCGCTCGAATGGCGCGCCCGCGTTCGCATTCTGACCGCCCGCATCTGCGCTATCCGACGTCAACTCCAACCATAGCGTCAGCAGCGTCGTCGCCAACACGGCGCTCAAGAAGATCGCCGTCAGCCACGCCGATCCGCGATCGCCGATCTGCGCGAACAGATCGCCCGGCCCGTCGCCGAGCTTGCTGCTGTCCGTCGCCTGCTCGAACCCGTACAGCAGCACCCATCCGAGTACCACCAGCCCCGCCGGCGCTGCAGCGATCGCGCCCATCGTGCGAGTGACGCGCGCTCGCATCGGCAGCAGCCGCGCCAGCACGAACGGAATCACCACGACGAATAACGGCCCCCAGAACAGCAGCAGGTGAAACGGCCGCGTCGCCGGCACGGTGATGCCGCGATTCGACACGACGGCGCCGATGCCGTCAGCCTGCGACGTGAAGCTCGTGTAGAACGGCAGATACATCACGATCGCCAGGATCATCAACGGCAGCGCGAACGTGATCGCCTGCACGAAGAGATCGAATGTGATCGCCCGCACGCGCGTGAAGTTGCTGACGAAGGCCGCCGCGACAACGAGGAACGCCATCGTCGCGATGTCCCACGTATTCAGAAACGCCAGCCCGCCGACAAGGATCGCCGCCGCGACGAGCGCGATCGGCCGCTGCAGCCAGAACGTCACGTCCAGCGGCTCGCGGCTGCGGAACAGCGTCAATGAAAGCGCGACAACAAGCAGCACGAACGGCAGCGCCATCACGTGCGGGTGCATATCTCCCAGCAGAAAGCTGAACATCGGGAACTCGGTGATCGCGCGGAAGTCTTTGTCGTCGAGTCGGTAGATGCGTGAAGCGTTGAAGAACGCAAAAAAGTCCGACGGATACCATCCGTGATTCGCAGCGCCGTGCTTCAGCCCGGACACATCAACCCAGTCGTACAGCCCGTCACTGCCGATGCCGTACGCCGACATGAACTGGAACACCCAGACGAGGTTACCCATGATCACGAGCATCAACCCGCCGACCAGTCCGAACACGGGCGGCTTCCAGTTGAACGGAAGCAGCGATGGCGTCTTCGGCGCAGGCGCATCACCTTCGACCGCCGTCTCGCGCATCGCGACGAGGTTGTACACGATGCCCGCCGCGCCAACGAGCGCCATCGTCGCGATCATCGCGAGGCCGATGTTGTAGCCGATCTGCGGTTCCACACCCGCCAGCCGCCCCGTCATCGCAACGATCAGATACCCGAAGTAGTAGTACGCAACCGTGTGGCCGGAGAGCCACGGATCCTTCGGCGGGAAATGCTCCGCATGCGTCGCCGCGTTGATGAACATCAGGTCCATCGGCTGCTCGGTGCCGCTGATGTTGCCAACGGAAGCGCGCAGCCACACCGCAACCGCAAACACAACCAGAAACAACACTTCGACGCCGAGAATGTACTGCCAGTGCTCGCGCCCCCACGTCAGCAGTTCGTCGCGCTCGCGATAGACGAAGATGCCGGAGATCGCGCCAAGCAGCAGCAGCGCGGCGAGAATGCCGCCGCCAGAGTTGGGCAGAATGTGCAGGCTATTGAGCAGCCAGAACGTGTATCCGAGAAAGATCAACCCGAACGGCTTCGACAGCGCGTACCCGCGGTCAGGCAACCGCCGAAAGAGCGCAAGGCAGAGCGGCAGCAGGGTTATCCCTACCAGCTGGAGAATCAGCCACCACCGGACGGCCTCGCTCATCGGCTCCCGTTCACGCGCGCCCGCTCGGCGCGCTGATCACGACTACCACGCCGGTGGTACACCGCGTCTACGACGAGGGATTTCACCCGCTTTTCGCCCGAACGACAATCGGTAAGACCCCCGCATCCTTGCAGATTGCTCCGGCTACTGAAATAACGCGTCGACGAACTCCTCTGCATCGAACGGCGTCAGATCTTCCGGCTTCTCGCCCGTCCCGATGAATCGCACCGGAATCCCTAGCTGATCCGTCACGGCGAACACGATGCCGCCTTTGGACGTGCCGTCGAGCTTCGTCAGGCACAACGCCGTGATCGGCACTACCTCCGCGAACGCCTTCGCCTGCACCAACGCGTTCTGCCCGGTCGTCGCGTCCAGCACCAGCATCACTTCGTCCGGCCCCTCGGGCAGCTTGCGCTCGATGACGCGCCGGATCTTGCCCAGCTCTTCCATCAGGTTGAACTTCGTGTGGAGCCGCCCCGCCGTATCGATGATCACGACGTCCGCGCTGCGGCTCTCCGCCGCCGACATCGCGTCGAACACGACCGCACCCGGATCGGCGCCCATCTTGTGCGCGACAACCTCCGCGCCGACGACTTCGCCCCAGCTCTTGAGCTGCTCGATAGCCGCCGCGCGGAACGTATCCGCCGCCGCGATCACTACCTTCTCGCCGTCCTCTCGGTACGCCTGCGCCAGCTTGGCGACGCTCGTTGTCTTCCCCGTCCCATTGACTCCGACGACGAGGATCACGGCGGGGCGGCCCGGCGGCGGATCATCTTCCTCGCCCCAGATTCGTCCCTTCTCGGTTCCGCTGCGCAGCGTCGCAACCAACTCCTCTTTCAGAAAAGCCTTCACCGCGTCGCCGTCCTTCACGCGCTCGCTTTCGACGCGCAACTGCACGGCGCCAAGAATCTTCTGCGTCGTCGACACTCCGGTGTCCGCGCCGATCAGCAGCTCTTCCAGCTCTTCCCACACCTCATCATCGATCTTGCCGCGATCGAAGATGCCGGAGATGCCGCTGAACCAACCCTTGCGCGTTCGCTCAAGCGCCTGCTCGGTCTTCTCGTCCGTCTCTTTCGTGCGCTTGAAAATGCGTAGCAGCTCGACCCTCCTCCAACTCGCGTCCGCGCCATTCTATCCGCTGAGCCGCCGCCATCGTAGGATGAGCCGCAATCGAAGGAGAAACCGCCATGGCGATGATTCGCGCGAACGGCATCGACATCTTCCACAAACAGCACGGCGAGTCCGGCGACTGGCTGCTGTTGATCGCTGGCCTCGGTGCGCACAGCGGAAGTTTCGCGCTCCAGATCGAGGCCTTCGCCGCCCGATTCCGCGTCCTCCGTTTCGACAACCGCGGCGCCGGTCGCACCAGCGCGCCCGACGAACCCTACTCGATGCGCCAGATGGCCGGCGATGCGGCAGCGCTCATGGACGCGGTCGCCATCGAGAATACGCACGTGTTAGGCGTCAGCATGGGCGGCATGATCGCGCAGGAACTCGCGATCAACCACCCGAATCGCGTCGACAAGCTGGTGCTCGCCTGCACCCGCGCCAAACCGACGGACGCCCGCCGCCTCGCGTCAGAAGTGCAACGCGTCACCCGCCTCGCCGATCTCGGCCCGCGCGAGCGCGAGGCCTACGGCATGCCGTGGGGCATGACGGCCACGTTCATGCAAGATCAGCGCCGCGTAGACGAACGCATCGAACTCGCCGCGAGAGATCCGTACCCCATGCAGCCCCACGCCTACATCCGCCAACTCGAAGCAACCATGGCGCACGACACCCTCGATCGCCTGCACCAAATTCGCGCCGAGACGATGGTGATAGTGGGCGCGGAAGATATCCTCACGCCGCCATCGGAGAGCGACGCAATCGTCGAGCGCATCCCAAACGCAACCAAGCGCCTGCTGTCCCGCGGCGGCCACGGCTTCACAGGCGAGTACCCCGCCGACTTCAACGAAGCCGTGATCGACTTCCTGTCGCGATAAACAAGAGACGGACGCTCGAACACCCGACTCGCTGTAGGGGCTCAACCCGTTGCGCCCGCGGTCGATCTGACGACCCTGTCCGGTTTCGCGCGGACGATCCGACTACATCCCTCTCCCCGCCGAACATGGTTGGGCCGATCGGAGAGTCGCCGCAGGAGACAGGCCGGGTGAGGGCTCCCCGAACTACTCGTCGACGTGTACGTCCTCAAGCTTCAAGCTCAAGATCCGCGACACGTTGTCCGCGCCCATTGACACGCCGTAGATCGTGTCCGCCGTCTCGATCGTCCGCCGGTTGTGCGTGATGATGATGAACTGCGTCCGCTCCGATAGCGCCCGCAGCTCTTCCACAAACCGCCCGACGTTCGCTTCGTCCAGCGCCGCATCAACCTCGTCCAGCACGCAGATCGGCGACGGGTTTGCCTGTAGCAGTGCGAACAACAGCGCCACCGCCGTCAGCGATCGTTCGCCGCCGGAGAGCAGCGCCAGCGACCCGAGCTTCTTGCCCGGTGGCTGCGCGACGATCTCGACGCCTGGCAGCCCGTACTCGTCCGTCTCGCCGAGTTCCAGCCGCGCCGTGCCGCCGCGGAAGAACGCGCTGAAGTAGCGCGCGAACTCCTGGTTCACGGTCTTGAACGTCGTCCGGAACCGCTCGCGGATTTCCGCCTCCAGCTCAACGATCGCGTCGTTGAGTTGACCCTCTGCCTGCTGCAAATCGTTGAGCTGCCCCGAAAGAAAGTCGAAGCGTTCGCGGCTGTCCGCGTACTCCGTCGCCGCCTCTTCGTTGATCGGCCCCAACGACCGAATCGTCGCCCGCAGGTCGGCGATGCGATCGCGTACCTCCGTCGCGTCGATGGTCGAGCCGCCCCGCATCGGCGGCAGATCGGGCTCGCCGCCATCATCCGAACGCAGCCACGGCGGCGGATCGCCCGACGGCTGCGCCGGCGCATACGCCTCTGCCGGCTCGTACTCCGGTTCCACCTCGATCTCCGGCGCCGGCACGCGCTCGATCTCGCCCTGCGCCGTCGCAACGAATCCTTCCGCTTGCAAACTCTCCCGCAGCGTCTCCAACTCGTCCCCGCGCATGCGCGATTCGTTCTCGGCGTCGACCAGCGCGCGCTCCGCGCTTCGCAGCTTCTCGTTCGATTCGGCGAGCTGCGCTGTCATCGATCGTTCGCGCGACTCAAACTGCGCCAGTTCCTGACGCGCCGGATCCAAATCGAGCCGCAGCGCACCGACCTCAGTAGCCTTCGCCGTCAACTCACGATCCGTCGTCGCCAGCCGCGCGGCGATCGCCTGCGCCTCTGCGAGCGACTTCGTGCGCTGCTCGTCCTTCTGCGCGATCTGGCGCGTCAGCCGCTCCCGCGCAACGCGCTCGCCCTCCGTCGCCTGTCGCTCCGTACGGAATGCGCCATCGAGATGCGCGACACGCGCCGCCTGTTCCGAAACGCTGGCGGCTAGCGTGATGCGCTCCGCCTCCAGCACAACGATCGATCCGCGTTCCTGCTGCTCACGCGCCGCCGCATCCCGCGCTTCCGCGGCTTTCGCTTCCCGCGCAGGCTCGTCCAGCGCGCGCTGTGCCGTCAGCGCCGATATCTGCTCGTCGCGCCGCTGTGCGCCATCGCTGATCGCCCGAAGCCGCTGCCGGAACGGCGCCAGCTGGGCCTTCGACGCCGCGATCTCCGCGTCGATATTCGCTTTTCGCACCCGCAGCCCGTCGATCGTCGAAGCAAGGTCATCGACCCGCCGAAGCGCTTCGTCCTGACGCCGTCCCGCGTCAGCAAGTGCCGCTGCGCGCTCGTCGAGTAACGGCTGCAGCCGAGCCAACTCCAGCGGAAGGTCGGCAACCTCCCGGTCGTGCACGAACGAAGCCTGCACCGTCGCCATCGATCCCGCCGCAACGGATCCGATCGGCCGCACAAGCACCCCGTCGAGCGTTGCGACCGCGCCGGCCAAGCCACGCCGCACGACGCGCTCCGCGAGCGACACATGCTCAACGATCACGGTCCGCCCCAACAGCGTGTCGACAAGCTTCCGGTATTTCGAGTCGCATTTCACCAAGCTCGACGCAACGCCGACAATGCCGCGCTCCTTGATCAGGTGCAGCGGCCGCATCTCCTGGAAGTGGTCGAGCGCGTACATCGTCGCCCGTCCCGCATCGCCGGCGAGCAACATTTGCACGGCCGCGTCCACGTCCGCCTCGCGCTCCATCACGATGGCGTGGATGTTCTCCGCGAGCGCTGCCTCGATTGCCCTCTCAAGACCCGCCGGGACCCGTAGCAGTTGACCCAGCAAACCCAGCACGCCGCGCAGCTCGACATCCTCTGCGATCGTCGCGCGCTTCAGCACGCCGCCCGCTTCGAGGATCGCGCGAATGCCTGCGTCGGGCGCCTGCGGCCGCACGTCGATCGACTCCATCATCTCCATGCGCACGCCGACGGCGTCGATCTGGCTCCGCAGCGCCCGCACCTCTTCCTCGATCGATGTCTGCGCGCGCCGATATTCGACGGCATCGTCGGATCCCTTCGCGCGTTCGGCGATCGCCTCGTCCAGCCGCGGCCCGGTGCGCGTCAGCTCCTGCGCGATGCGCGCGTACTCCTTCGCCCATGCCGCCAGCTCGTTGATCGCCAGCCGTCGTTCTTCGATCGAGCCATCACGTTCGCGTCGCAGCCGCGCCACCGTATCGGCGCCGTCCGTGATACGCCGCGTCAGATCTTCGACCGCGGCCGAAGCGCGCGCAGCCGCCTGCTCGCTCGCCAGCGCTGCACGCTGCACACGCAGCAGCTCTTGCTCGACAGCCCCAAGCCGCGCCCGATGCGTCGCCAGCTCAGATCGTGCCGTACTGAGCTGCGCCTCCAGTTGCGCCGTTTCGGCCAGCGGCGCGCTCTCGCCTTGCGCCGCCTCGTCGCTTCGCAGCGACGCCAACTCGATCGTCAGCTCTTCCAACCGCTGCGCGAGCATCTTGCCGCGCTCGCCGTCCAGCGCCACGCGCCGTTCGAGGTCGCCGACGTAGTCCTGCATCGTCCGCAGCCGCGACTCGCGCGCGCCAATCTCGTGCTTACGTTCGTCGATCGCCGCGCGCAACTGCGACAGACCATCCTCGCAAGCCTTCGCTTCGGCTTTCACCTGATTGAACGCTTCGTTGCGCTGATCCTGCGTCGTGATCGCGGACAGCAGCAGGCTGTTGATCTCCTGCCACTGGTGCGCGTACCAGACGTGCAGCGTGCCGGCGAGTTCGCGCGCCAGCTCTTGATACTTCACCGCGCGCCCCGCCTGCCGCTCGAGCTGGTTGATCCGCGGCTCGATCTCGCGCACCAGCATGCGCACCCGATCCGTGTTCTCGCGCGTCTGCTTCAGCTTTCGCTGCGCGTCTTCGAGCTTGTCGCGGAACAGGCGCACGTCCGCCGCTTCTTCGATCAGCGCGCGGCGATCCTCGGGCCGCAGGCTCAACACCTGCTCGACCATGCCCTGCCCCATGAACGCGTAGCTGTTCTGCCCGACCTGCGCCTTCATGAACAGCTCGAGGACATCCCGAAGCCGAACCTTCGAGTTGTTGATCAGGTACTCGTTCTCGCCACTGCGATACGCGCGCCGCGTCACAACCACTTCGTCGAACTCGATTGGCAGCCAGTGCCGGCTGTTGTCCAGCGTGATGCTCACTTCGGCGACGCCCTGCGGCGCCCGCTTGTCGCTGCCGGCGAAGATCACGTCTTCGGTCTTCCGTGCGCGCAGCGTGCGACTGGCGTGCTCGCCCAGCACCCAGCGCAGCGAATCAGCGACGTTCGTCTTGCCGGTGCCGTTCGGCCCGACGACGCACGTTACGCCCGGCGCAAATTGCAGTTGCGTTTTGTTCGCGAAGCTCTTGAAGCCCTGGACATCGAGGCGCTTAAGATACAACGATTTCTCCTTCGCGCTTCTCGATCTCTTCCAATGCCTGCTGCGCCGCCTGCTTCTCCGCCATCTGCTTGCTCCGCCCCTCACCCGTGCCCATGCTGCGCCTGCCGACCATCACCTGCACCGTAAATCGCCGCGCATGATCCGGCCCCTCCGTCCGCAACAGTTTGTACGACGGCGTCGTCTGCCACTTCGACTGCACCACTTCTTGCAGTTTCGATTTCGGATCGTGCGGCATGCCGCTCTTCCGCAGCCCCGCCAATTCGACGCTCAGGCTGCGCTTCACGAACGATCGCACTTTCACGATCCCGCCATCGAGGAAGATCGCGCCGACCAGCGCCTCGTACGCCCGCGCCATATTCGTCGGCCGCTTCCGCCCGCCCGCCGCATCTTCGCCGCGCCCAAGCTGCAGATACTCACCCAGCTCCAGCCGAACCGCCGCGCGAGCCAGCGTGTCGCGCCGCACGAGGTGCGCGCGCAATTCCGTCAGCTTGCCTTCATCGACATCCGGATATTCCAGGTAGAGCTGCTGCGCCACAACGACGCCCAGCGCGGCATCGCCCAGGAATTCCATCCGCTCGTTCGAGCCAACGTCGATGCCCGGGTTCTCGTTGAGATAGGACGTGTGGATCAGCGCCTGCTTGAGGAGAGCCGGATTCTTGAACTTGAGGTGAAGCTTGGCCTCGAGTGTTCGCCAGTCGGGCAACTTCGTACCTCTCGTCGCGCGCGGCAGTGGAGCCACGAGCGGCGTGAAAACGGCGACGACCGCATGATGCGGTCGCAGAGGGCGGCAATCGAAAAGAGAGACAGGCACCTGGCCCGGCGAAAGATGGCGCACCATCTCCCAGCCGATCGCGTTCCTCTCGCTCCATTCGGTTGCGGCCATCGGGGTTCCTTCCCCACGCGTCCGCTCATCCGATGAACCCGTACCAGCCGCCAAGCCGTTCCGATCATAGGTACCACGCGGTCGGACTGTCAAGCGGCTGCCGACCCTATACTCCAGAGCAATGACAAGCGCCGCCATATCGCCCGAACAACTGCGCCGCGATCTGCTGGCGCAACTCCCCGCTGCGACGCGCGAGGCGGTCGATCGCATCGTCGCCGCAGCAGCGCCACACGCCGCCGTCTACGCCGTCGCGGGCGCCGTCCGCGACTTCCTGCTCGGCCGCAACATGGTAGACCTCGACCTCGTCATGGAGTGCGACGCGCCCACGATCCTGCGCGCCGCGCTGCCCAATGCGAAACTCACCATACACGCGCGCTTCCGCACAGCCAGCGTCATCGTCGACGGCGCGCGCATCGATGCCGCCACCGCCCGCAGCGAAACGTACGCCCACCCCGGCGCCCTCCCCCGCATCACGGCGTCTGACATCGGTACCGACCTCCGCCGCCGAGACTTCACGATGAACGCCATCGCTGTCCGCCTCTCCGGCGAAGCCGCGATCCTCGACCCATGCGACGGCATCGACGATATCGCTGCGAAACGCGTCCGCGTCCTCCACGATGCCTCGTTCCAGGACGATGCCACGCGCATCTTCCGCGCTCTCCGCTACGCCGCGCGACTCGACTTCACGCTCGATCCGCACACCGCCGACCTCGTCGCGCGCGATCTCGCATACATCGACACCATCGGCGGCGAACGCCTGCGCCGCGAACTCGAACTGATCCTCGGCGAGGCAACGGGCGGCGCCGCGTTCGCCGACGCAGCGCAATGCGGTGCTCTGCAGCAAGTCCACCCTGTTCTTTCATGGGACGACGCGCGAAGCGCTGCCCTGGCGAACCCCGTGCCCGCCCGCATACCAATCCTGCCGTTCGGATTTGCCCTCCTCGCCGAGAACGCCACGTCCGACGAAGCGGAATCGCTCGTTGCGCGCCTTAAACTCAATCGAGACGAAGCAGCCGCCGTCACGGCCTTTGCATCGATGCGCAGCATCTCCAAGATGCTCCGGCGTCCGGATGCGAAGCCATCGGGCGTCGTCGTCCTTCTCGATCGTTTTCCCGTCGCCGCCGTCGCTGCGCGCGCCGCCGTCGAACCCGATCCGATTGCCCGGCAACTAACGCTCCGCTACCTTGCGGAGTGGCGCCACGTGAAGCCGATGCTGCGTGGTGACGAGCTGATCGAGATGGGCGTACCGAGCGGCCCGCAAGTGCAGCGC
>JANXYW010000195.1 GCA_025355835.1 Chloroflexota bacterium | reverse complement strand
GGCGGCCAGCGCGACGCTACGAGTCCCTGGGACTTCTTCGATGTACCCGTGCCCGCGCTGCTGCCGACCTCGACGAATGGCGTACGGAACAGGTTTGTTTCGCTTGCCGATGTGCTGGCAACACTACAGTACGTCGGCACGAACGCTGCGACTCCGACGATGGCCAACGCGAATGGCGCCACGTATGGCAGCGACCTGAACGCGAATGGCATCGCCGATGGGCGAGAGTACGACCGCCTACCGAGCACGGTGCCCGGAGAGTTCTGGCACTCTGGCCCGCCGAACGGTTTTGTGTCGTTGGGGGATGTATTGGTCGTGCTGGCGCAGGTGGGTACGAACTGCAGTTGAAAGGCGCTTGCCGGCTGGATGCTCGGCGGTCGCTAAGGTATGGGCCGGAGTCTGATGCTGGCTCAGCAGTGGCAGGATAATCGGCACATAGACAGCGGCAGCACGCGCGCAGAGTCTCGGACTCCGCACGTAAACCGAAGCGCAGAGAGAGAGGGAACCACCATGCGGTCAACATTAAAGCTCGTCAAAGCTATGAGGCTCGCTGGGGGCATCATGGCGTTCGTCGCAACAATAGTCGTGTTGGGGGCGGGCGGCATCGGACCGTCGGCACAGCCGGCATCCGCGAACCACGCCACGGCTCCGAACGAGATCACGATCGCGAGCAGCGCCGCGAACACCGCAGTGCCTCTCGGGAGCAACTTCGATGTGACCCTCGCTGTTACGACTTCTACGGACGCGTACAAAGGCATCCAGTGGGAATTGGCGTATAGCCCTAACGTCGGCTTCGTCAGCGCCGTCTACAACTGCCCGCAGTTCCCCAGCGAGGCTGAGAGTCCACCGTTGGAGGATGCCAGTGCGGCCACAGCGCCGTCGCTCGTCCCACTCACGCTTCTCGGTGGCGGCGCCGCCTGCTTGAGCCTGAGTTCGGCGTTCGTCGGCACGAATACGCTCGGCACCTTCGTCACGGTCACGCTCCGATGCGTTTCGAATGGCACATCGCCTGTGATTGCGGTGGATGAGGCAACAGATCCCATTTTCGGAACGTTCCTCTCGGACCGGATTGGCGGGGTTATCCCCACGACGCTCGAGAACCAGTACGCCACGCAGTCGCACGCAACGCAGGCGGGCTTCGACGTGACCTGCGGCGGCGCGGCGCCAAGCTGCTTTACTGCGGATGGTGGAACATTCGCGAACCAGGCACCTAGCGATGGAGCCGCCGTCCTCAAACCGGTGATGTCGATCTCCTTTGACTACACGCCCTGCTTGGGCAAGGGGCGAGCCGTGGTGACAGTAAGGATCGACGGCATCGAATTGCCGGGGCCGATTTCATGGACGACTGCTCCGCCCTCGCTTTTCCTGCATTTCGACGTGGCACCCGCCAGGCGGCTGCACCGAGGTCGCCACGACGTGCAGGTGACAATCGCCGAATTTGCCTGCAATACCTGTACTCCGACGTACTACAACGGCAGTTGGAGCTTCGTCGTCGGGAGATCAAAGTAGCCCGGCCGGCGGAGCCGTCGCCGTCGCGGACATCTTGCGCGGGCGATCAAATATGTAGAAGCGGGGCCTCGCCTTTCGGCGAGCGCCTTCGCTCTCTTCGCCGCAGCGCCCGTACGGACGACCCTCCTCACTCGCGCAAAGCTGTTGCGGCGTGCGATCGCATTCCGCTACGCTCACCGCGAAGCATCCGCGCCTCTTTGTGCGGGCTGTACAGAGGCCAAGGGGAAGGCCAGAAAAGGCCGAAATTACAAAACGAGGACATCCGCAGATTCGATTAACTAGACATAACGACTGGGCTCGTACCCTAATTCATCGCCCGCATCGCGATGCGTTACGCTGGCCGCGCATGAACTCCTATGACGATACTCCAGCGACCGATAGTGATGATCTGTTGGCGCGGGAGCGGGCGGCACGGACGGCTGCTGAGGAGGCGGCGGCGCGGTATCGCGTCCTCGTGGAATCGGCGCCCGATGGCATTGTGGAAGTCGACGCGCGTGGACGCATCGCGCTGACGAATGGCGAGACGCGGCGGATGTTTGGCTACGACGGCGAGGAGCTTGTCGGGCAGCCCGTCAGTGTGCTGATGCCGGAG
>JANXYW010000170.1 GCA_025355835.1 Chloroflexota bacterium | reverse complement strand
GATTCCGTCGCGAAGATCTCCGAGAGCTTGCGCTGGCTCGGGCTCGACTACGACGAGGGGCCGGACATCGGTGGGCCATACGGGCCGTATGTGCAGTCGGAGCGCATCGAATATTATCGCGCGGCCGCGGAGCAGATGTTGGCGCAGGGCGACGCGTACGAATGCTGGTGCTCGTCGGAGCGAATGGACGCAGTGCGCGCCGAGCAGACGCGTCTGAAGCAGCCGCCGAAGTACGACGGCCGTTGCCGCGAGGTGCAAGCTCAGGCGGAGGCGCGTCGGGAAGCCGAGGCGGACGGCCGTTCGTGCGTCGTGCGGTTCAAGACGCCGCTCGCTGGCTCGGTGACGTTGCACGATGCCATCTACGGCGAATCGACGTTTGATCTCGCGACGATCGACGACTTCGTGATGTTGAAGTCGGACGGGTTCCCAACATACCACCTGGCGTATATCGTCGACGACGAGATGATGAAGATCACCCACGTGCTGCGCGGGAATGAATGGATCTCGTCGGCGCCGAGGCACTTACTGATCTACAAGGCGTTGGGGTTCGAGCCGCCGGTGCTGGCGCATCTGCCGCTGGTGCTGGGCGCGGACGGCGCGAAGCTCGCGAAGCGCCACGGCGCGACGAGCGTGTTTGAGTATCGCGACGCGGGCTACTTGCCCGAAGCGATGTTCAACTTCCTCGGCCTACTGGGCTGGTCGCTGGACGACAAGACGGAGATCATCTCGCGCGAGCAGTTCATCGAGCACTTCACGCTCGACCGGATCGTGAAGAACCCCGCCGTGTTCAACGTCGAGAAGCTGACGTGGATGAACGGGATGTACATCCGCGAGATGCCACTCGATTCGCTCGTGGACGTGTTCACGCAAGCACTGGAGCGCGATCTTCCCGCGTCGGTCGCACGGCCGATAGACCGCGCGCTCGTTGGCCGCATTGCGCCGCTGATCCGCGAGCGCATCAAGCTGCTTACGGAAGTGGTCGAATACTGCGACTTCTTCTTTGCCGACGAGCTGCACTACGTGCGCGAGGATCTACTCGGCAAGGCGTTTAAGGATCGGGCTGACGATGCGAAATCAGCGCTGGCGCGTGTCGGCACTGTTGCTGATGGCGTATCGGTATGGTCGCATGACGCGCTCGAAGCGGCGCTGCGGGCGCTGGCGGACGAACTTGCGGTGAAAGCGGGCGATCTGTTCTCGCTTGTGCGGGTGGCGGTGACGGGCCGACGCGTGACGCCGCCGTTGTTTGAGAGCATGGAGATCCTCGGCAAGGATCGCTGCCTCGCGAGGCTGCGCGCGGCCGCTGATTCGCTCTGATCGATCGGGGTTGCGCCGGTTGTCGGCCCAAAATCGCCCATGCTAGAATGGTGGCGACGTTGGGGATTCGTCTAATGGTAGGACAGCAGACTCTGAATCTGTATGTGGGGGTTCGAGTCCTCCATCCCCAGCCATTTGGCGCGTTCGTCTAGCGGCCCAGGACATCGCCCTCTCAAGGCGGAGATCGCGGGTTCGAATCCCGCACGCGCTACCAATTTAGAATGTGCATCGCCGCGACGGTGCCGCCGCCGCCTGTGCCAACGAGCCCGATCGCTCGCTACGGACGGATCACAGCCGCCCCCGGCTGTGCTCGTACAGCGCCACCCTCCTCTCCGCCCGGCGGAGAGGACCAGCGCGGAGCGCGGAGGTGAGGTCTCCGCCCTCCTTCGTGATCTTCGTGCCCTTCGTGGATCCGTTCCCCCTCAAATCTGCGCAATCCGTGGTTCCCGGATGACAGCCGCCCCTGGCTGTGCGGGCCGGCGAGGCTGGATCTTCAGCGCCAAGCCGGAAAACGGTACCAGTAGTACCGTTCTGGCCGTATCGCACCAAGACGAACACGCGATACCATCGCCGCATGAACGACGAGTGGCGCGGCATCATGCGGTCTGTCCGGCGGCAGCTTCCGATGACACAGCGGGAGCTGGCGAGCCAGGCCGGCCTATCCACCGACACCGTCCGGTCGTATGAGACCGGCCGGAAGCACCCGCGACGCGAACACCTCGTCGCCATCCTCGATGTCTTGAAGGTCGCGCGCGATGCGCGCAACGCGATCCTCACCTCCGCAGGCTTCGCCCCCGACGGCCATATGCTCACCTACGACTATCCGCGCGGCATGTTTCTCCCTGCCGAGGCGGTAGCTCACATCGCGAAACTTCCCTGGCCAGCGTTCGTGCTCGATGAGTACCTGAAAGTGTTGGGGGCGAATGATGCCGCGCAGGCCCTCTGGGGTGTCGACTTGGACACCGAGTTCTCCGACGACATCGAGCGCAATCTGCTGAGCGTCGCGAGCACGCCCCGGTTTGCAGACCGTTGTTTGAACTGGGACGAGGCGGTGACCGACCTGCTCGCTGTGTTTAAGGGCAAGGACCGTGGCGCTGACGACATCGAGAACCCAACGCCCTACTTCAAGGCCGTCATCGAGCGGTTTCTTGCGGGCGAGCCCAGATACGTCGCGAAACTCATGAGGCTGTGGGATCGGGCCGCGCCGACATGGGAGCGAAAGATGCGCTGGTCCTATCGTGTCGTCTGGGACGAGCCCGGCATCGGCGAGCTCCATTTCGAGTGTATGGTCATGGTCGCGCATCACGGCGATGCCACGCATTTCAACGACTGGATCCCGACCGATGCACCGACGTGGCTAGCGCTCGATGAATTGCAACGCAGGAGATCCCCATGACCGCCACACCCCGATCGTTACTGCTGCTCATCGGCTACGCGCTGCTGGCGGCGATTTCCCTTACGGTTCATCCGGCGTTCGCGCGTGCGACCACAACACCAGCTCCGCCGCTTGGCGGACAACCGTCAACGGCGAGGGATGCGGCGCCGGGGCCACCGGCCGCGATAGTTCTGACCGGCGAGCCGTCGACGATCCGGTGCGACGGAGCGCATTCGACCACCTTGACTGCGACCGTGACCGACGCATCCGGAGCGCCTGTCCCCGATGGCGTTCCCGTGAGCTTTCACGCCATCACGTACGGCGTATTCGCGGTCACGGTCAGCCCGGTCAATACAGTGACGAAGGACGGAATGGCGAGCTCCATCATCACCCCGCTCACCGTTTCGTCCGCGGGCGCGACGACCATCGTTTCCGCTGGGCCAGTCCAGGTCAGCATCCGAACCGATTGCATCCTCCCTGGCGAAACCGGCCTCCAGCCCCCGTCTGAACCTGGGCCGACAGACGTACCTTCGACCGCACCAGAAGCCGTCATCCTGACGGCCGAGCCTTCCACGATCCCGTGCGA
>JANXYW010000159.1 GCA_025355835.1 Chloroflexota bacterium | reverse complement strand
CAGAACCGGATGATCGCGCGCGCGGCGGCCCGAGCCGCGACGGCGTACGCGGAACAGCAGTACGGTGTATTCATCGACGGAGTAGTCAGCCCGCATCTGCTGCCGATCTACCTCGAAGAACTGCGCTCGGCCGGCGTTCCGATCCAGTTCGTGCTGTTGATGCCTTCTGTGGAGGTGACTCTGCTTCGCGTGGAGCCACGCGAGTCGACGAGGCGCATGGATGAGACGCTACAGCGCGAGCTGCATCGCCAGTTCGTCGCGAGCGGTTCGTTCGCCGGATGGACGCTCGACAACAGCGACATGACGGCGGAACAGGCGGCGGATGCTGTCATGGAAGCGTGCGGCCGCGGCGATGCACTCGTCTGGTCGCCCGCGTAAGCTGCTACGCCCGGCGCGGATGATCGAGATCATCGCTATCGATGGTGATCGTCACAGGACCGTCGTTGACGAGCGCTACCGACATCTTCGCGCCGAATACGCCCGTGGCGACGGCGATACCACGTGCTGTGAGCGCCGCACAGAACGCATCGACGAGGGGTGCAGCGACTTCAGGCGCGGCGGCAGCGGTGAAGCTTGGACGGCGGCCTTTGCGCAGATCGGCGAGCAGCGTGAACTGCGACACGACGAGCGCCGCGCCACCCGTGTCCAGCAGCGAACGATCGAACCGCCCGGCGTCGTCTGCGAAGATGCGCATCTCGGCGATCTTGTCTGCCACGCGGCGCGCTATCTCCGCGCCGTCGCCAGCAGCGACACCGACGAGCACGAGTAGTCCGGCATCGATTACGCCGACCACGGCACCGTCCACTGCGACGCTCGCGCTAGAGACGCGCTGGATGACGACGCGCACCGGCTATTTCGCCGAGGGCTTGTCGGTTGTAACGGACTTGGCTGGGGTCTTGCTCGCGCCGTCCGCTTTCGCAGCGGGAGCAGGCGCGTCGTGCGAATGGCCACCTGGGCCGTGGGAGTGGCCGTGACCGTCGGTCGGAGGAGGCGTTGTAGGGGAAGACGCACTCTCCGACTTGTCAGACGATGACTCGCTCGACGATGATGATTCGCTGGACGACGAGCTGCGGCTATCGGTCTTGTAAAAGCCGCTGCCCTTGAAGACGACGGCCGGCGTGGAAAGCAGGCGCTGCGCCATCTTGCCGCACTTCGGGCACTTCTGGCGCGGCTTGGCGTCGAAGCCTTCGCGCTTCTCGTAGCGGTTGCCGCAGGCCGCGCAGGCGTATTCGTACGTTGGCAAATGCATCCTCCGGCGTAGTTATGATCTGCTTCGAGTCTAGCGGCATCGTGATTGACGCGCCACGAAGCGTGACAAGCGAGAAGCTCGACTCGTGCGGGCGGCGTATAGTTAGTCGAATGTCGGACTCCACACCAACAGCCCAAGGTGCCGCACTGGATCGCCCACTCGTGCGGGTCGCCGTTGCTGCGCTGCTGCTCGCCGCACTCGGTGGCGGCGTGCTGTTCGTGCGCTCGCAGCGTGGCGGATCCGGTGGCGAACCTGTGAGCGTTGCCGGCGCTCCGACGCCCTCCGCTTCCGCTGCGCCCGACACCAGCGTCGGCCCTCTCGACGACCAAAAGCCCATCAAAGGTCAGCCGGCGCCCGACTTCGCGCTGCGTGATGCGGATGGCAAGCTCGTGAAACTGAGCGATTTGCGCGGCAAGGTTGTGTTCGTGAATTTCTGGGCGTCGTGGTGCGTTCCGTGCAAGAAGGAGTTGCCGGACATCCAGAAGCTCTACGACGAGAAGCACGCGGATGGCCTTGAGGTGCTCGCCGTGAATTGGCAGGACAATCTGGAGACGGCGATGGCATTCTTCTCATCGCACGATCTTCACCTGCCGCTGTTGCTCGATCGCAGCGGGAGCGTCTACGCGCAATACAGACTCCAAGGGTTGCCTGACAGCTTTTTCGTGGATCGCGACGGAAACATCGCCGCGTTCCAGTTTGGCTTCCTGACGGAGGCCAAAATGCGAGAGCGCCTCGCCGCTGCCGGACTGCCGTAGCGGCGGGAGCGGTTCGTCCTGCGGCTACAGCGCGTCCTTCACGACAACGCCCGCCTTCACTACGAGCGAGATGTTCCGCGCGTCGACCAGCGTCGTGATGTCGTCCAACGGATCGCCGTTGACGAGGATCAGATCTGCGTCCTTGCCCTCCGCCAGCGTACCGATGCGATCTTGCAACCGGAACAGTTCGGCGTTCGTCTTCGTCGCGCTGACGATCGCGCCCATCGCGCCGAAGTGCTTCGCCTTCTCGACGAGTTCGCCGGCACGACGGCGTTGTCGCGGGCCGAGCAGATCGGAACCGGAGCCGATGTGTACACCGGCCGCCTGCGCAATCATGACGCTCGCGGCCGTCTTTCCATGCACCATCTCCGTCTTGATGCGGCTCGCTTCGGGCAGATCCGGCATGCGCGAGAGCAGCTCGATGATCACGAGCGTCGGCACGAGGTATGCGTCGTGATCCGCCATTTTCCGCGCCGTCTGCTCGTCGAGGATGCTGCCGTGCTCGATCGATCGAACGCCTGCGTCGAGTGCATTGTTCATCGCGGCGGACGTGTGGCAGTGCGCCATCGCGTACTTCCCGAAGGCCTTCGCCTCGTGCACGGCCGCGGCGATCTCCTCGACGGTGAACTGTAGGCTATCGAGCGGATCCGTCGGCGACATGACGCCGCCCGACGCGAAGAGCTTGACCTGCGTCGCGCCTCGGCGAAGCTGCGTACGCGCCGCGAGGCGGACGGCGTCCGCACCATCCACCAACTCCGTGTGCGCCACCAGGCCCGCGATCGACGGCGTGAGTACGTCCGACCACGGGCTGCGATGATCGCCGTGTCCCCCGGTGATCGAGAGAAACGATCCGGAGGGAAAGATGCGCGGCCCCGCGATCTGGCCGGACGCCACCGCGAGCGCGTACGCCGGATCAAGACCGCCCGCATCGCGCACTGTCGTGAAGCCCTCATCAAGCGCCAATCGGATGTTCTCGACAACCTTGAGCACGTAGCTGACGTGGCTCTCGATCGGATCCTGGTCGCCGGTCGCCGTAAGACCGAAGTGCACGTGCGCATCCGTCAGCCCCGGCATCAGCGTGCGCCCCGCGCAGTCGATTACGCGCGCCCCGTCGGATGCAGCGATAGCGCCCGCCGGCGCGATGCGCGCAATGCGTCCTGCCTCGACGAGGACGC
>JANXYW010000096.1 GCA_025355835.1 Chloroflexota bacterium | reverse complement strand
GGCTCGCCGCAAGTCAATGGCCGCCCTTGCTAGGGCCGGGGCTTACCTGCCAGCCGTCCCGCGCTTCCTAGGCCGACGCCTCCGCCAGCGAGCATCAGCGCGAGGATGATCCACTTCGGACCGGTGCCCGAATCGCCCGTGCCGGTTTCTGGAAGGAAGACCTGCGTCAGGACGCCACCCGACCGCGTCCGCGTGACGGCCGGTATCGGCGTGTCGGTAGGCACCGGCGTGTCCGTCGGGATCTGCGTGTTCTCCGGAACCGTCGTGCTCGTGGGAGTGCTCGTCGGCGTCGGCGTGCTTGCCTGCGAGAGCCGCGAAATCACGGAGGCGTCAAAGCACGGGTCGATCTTCGTGGAATCCCGCGGCGACGTCTGGAAAACGCAGTCGGCGATGCGGTCGTGCTTGTTGCCCATGACGTGGACGGTGGCGATCAGATCACCGCTAGCGTTGCGGTCGGCGCCGCTCACGGTGTAATTGGACGTGCCGGGGCATTCGACCGTGCCCGACCCCGAAGCGAGGCTCGCGATGTTGCAGACAAACTGGAATGCGCTGCTGCCTGGCTTCTTCAGAAAGATGTCCACGTCAAAGACCGTGCAGGCGATGCCGCTCGTCGGCGCCGGGTAGCCCGTGCCAACCTTGTACGCGAGGACGTCACCGTCCTTCGGATTCGCCGGCACCACTTCGATCCTGATCGAGGCCGCTGCGGTGCCGATCGTCGGGCCGCAGTTGGGCGGCAGAATCTCAGCCGAGGCCGGTCCCGGACGATGCGGAAGACCGCCGCTCGAAAGCGCGAACAGCGCGAGGATGACAGCGGCCGCGGCGCTTGCCACAAACGGCAATCCGCGTAGCGTTCTGGCCAACCCTTCCCCGCGATCACTGCCGATACGGTCCCGATTCGTTGCCATGAGCGCGTCCTCTTGCCGTGATGAATTGCTAATGCACCTATCTACCAAACCAATTATGGCGCGGAACGACGAAAGGGGCAACAACCGCGCGACGGATCGCATCGGCTTCGGGCGTACCTCGGCCCTGGCGGGCGCGTCGCGGATCCGTTGCGAAGCGCTACCCGCACATCGCCGGCGTTCGCCGCATCCCCAAAACAGATTTCCGTCCGAGTCCCCTCTCCACGCCGTGGCGAGCGGTGGCCATCTCGAGTCGCCGTAGGAGACATGCCGGGGTGAGGTGCCCGTACCGCGCACTTCGCCCACGACTCGCCGCTTGTCAAACAAATCTTCGCGCCCGTCAAGCACAGCGATTGACGCCGTCCGCGTGCGACTCTATTCTCTCCTTACCGCCGCTCGCGCGACGGAACTCTGTACCCCGCAATTGCACAAGAATCGCAACCCCGCCCCTGCGGACGGGCTTGCTGTGCGCCTCCGCGAGCATTCGCGCCCGCGGAGGAACTGCAGCGTCAAGGAGGACGACATGAAGGACGACGAATTGCAACAGAAGCGACTGCGCAACTACCAGCTGATGTTCAAGACCGCCCTCGCGTGCCTGGCGATCAGTCTTGTCACGACGCTGCTCGGCGGCCTGAAAGCAGCCGTCGACTCTGAGGTGGAGTGGTTCGTCTTTGGCCTCCTGATGCTCGTCTGGAGCGTCGGGAGCGCCTACCTCACCATCGACTCGACCGTGAGGATCATCGAGGGCGAAACACGCGGAGCATAGCCGCGTTCTGAGTAATGACGTTTGGAGAATTGAACCCGCGGAGACGGACATGGTAGTGATACGACGAGACCCAGAACGCCTTGCAAAGCTCCGCCTGGCGGTTCGCTACCTGCTGCGCCAGGACGCGCTCGGGCGCGGACACCAGACGCGCCTCGCCGAACACTTCAGCATGTCGCGGCAGCGCGTACATCAGGTCGTCAACGAAGAGCAGACGCGCCGCAATGACGCGATCCGCACGAGGAGCGGCGGAGAAAATACGCTCCTCCCGTAACCCAGCCTCCGTCGTAGGGGCACGGCGCGCCGTGCCCTGCCGCAAGTAACACAACCGCCCGCTGCGTTCAGCCACCGTAGGGGCACGGCGCGCCGTACCCTGCCGCACGAACACAACGGCACTGCTGTAGAGCGAAGCAGAGTGGCATAGCCGTCCCCGGCTGTGAGTCCGGCGACGCCGGACCGCGCTACCTTGACGCACACGCCCCCCGCGCGCCCTCGCTCCCGTACCACACACCGCCCATAACGAGTAACCTAGCACTACATGCGACGCGCTCTCGTTCTACGATGTTTGCTTCTCGCGACGATCATCGCTGCGATGCCCGCTGCGATGCCCTCGTCAGCGAGCGCCCAACAGCCCGCGCCGGCGATCGCCATCAACCAGGTCGACGCGTCGAAGTACCCCGACGTACGCGCGGTCGTCACCGTGCTCGACGCGCGCGGCGTGCCCGTGTCGGGCCTCACCGCCGGCCAGTTCCAGGCGTTCGACGGCAAGACGCGGCTCACCGTTGCCGGCGCCACCGCCGCGCAGGACTCCAGCCTCGGCCTCAGCGTCATCATCGTCATCGACGTCTCCGGCAGCATGAAGGGCGAGCCGCTCGCCCGCGCCAAGCAGGCCGCGACCGAGTTCGCAGCCCAGCTCGGCCCGAACGACGATGCCGCGCTCATCTCTTTCAGCGATCGCGTGACGCCCATCGTCGGGCTGACGAAGGACCGCCAGAAACTCACCGCCGCCATCGCCGCGCTTCAGGCGAACGGCGGCACCGCACTCTACGAGGCGGCGCAGACCAGCGCCTTCCTCGCCGGCGTTGCCCACGCGCCGCGCGGCGCCATCGTGCTCCTCACCGATGGCGAGAACGACGCGCCGGACGCGCAGGCCACGCCCGACGGCGCGCTGGCCGTCGCGAAGACCGCAGGCGTGCCGGTCTTCACGATCGGTTTCGGGCCGAAGCCCGACGCCAGTTATCTCCAGCAGCTCTCGGCCGCCACCCAGGGCCAGTATCGCGCCGCCACCACGGGCACCATCTCCAGCGTCTACGCCGACCTCGCGACGTTGCTGCGCAACCAGTACGTCGTGACGATCCAGGCGCCTGGCGCGCCCGACGGCAAGGATGCCACGCTGCAGGTGATCGTCTTCACCGAGGGGACGCCCGTCGCGGCAGTCGCACCCTTCAAGCGCGGCGCCGCGCCCGTCGTTGCTGCGCCGACGCAGGCTGCGCCCGCCGTGCCGCCGCCCGTCCCGGCCGCAAGCACAGGAACCAACCGCACGCCCGCGCTGATCTTCGGCGTGCTCCTCGCGGCGGTCCTCGCCGCCGCCGCCGTTTACGCGGCGTCGCGCGTCCTTCGCCGCCGCCGCTTGCTGCGTGCGCAGCTGGCCGTCGTCGCGCCGAACCCGCAGCGGGCAGCGGCCCAGGGGGTGCCGGTCTCGCTGGGCGGCAGCGCCCTGCGTTCGGCTTCTGCAACCGGTGTGCTGACGCGTCTCGACGCGGAGGGCGGCAGCGTCGACCTCACAGAGACGCCCGTAGGCATCGGTTCCGGCGCAGGTTGCACGGTGCGACTCCCCGCCTCCGCAGCGGTCGCGCCACAGCACGCCTCCATCTGGGTCAAGGACCAGAAGATCATCCTGCGCCACGTCGGCGGGCACAGTCGCAGCACGATGGCAAGCGGCAAACCGATCGATTGGGTCACGCTCGACGACGGCGAAGAGTTCAGCGTCGGCCCGCATCGCTTCCGCGCCGCGCTGGTCCGGAGCAAGGAGCACAGCCGCTCGACGCCGTAGAGGCGCCCCGTCCAACGTCGCCGCGGGAGGCCCGCCGCGCCCGCCGCCAAGTCGGCCCGACGACGCATCACAGCCGAGGGCGGCTGCGAGTTCTCCTGGCGCGCGTAGTTGCCTACCGGCGACTCAAGTCGCACAGCCGTGTCGGCCGAGAGAACAGTATGGCGTGGGCGAACTGCCGTCGCTCCGAATACAATTCCGTCACTTGGCCCGCCCAATCGACCTTAAACAGGATGGTCTGAGGCACCACAAGCAGTTCCGGGGGGCAGGCTATTAGCGATGCCCTCGCTTCGGCAGCGCGGCTTGCGCTCACCGCCAGCGGGACGTTGAAGAAGTAGCGCCGCTCCGGCTGACGGTCCGCGAGCACATAGATCTGCGAGCGATCACCCAGCACGTACAGCTCGCCAGGCTGCAGGCGCACCGCGTCGGCGACATCCCGGTATGGTTCGCTCGCCCGCAGGAGTACGATGAACACAATTAGGAATAGTCCAATGCTACACCCTAAGCCGAGGCTGAGCGCGATCCGGTAGGCACGCCGCCGTAGCATTTGATCCAGCCCGCCGCCGGCAAGTAGAGCAACCGGCGGCGCTACGAATAGGTAGTAATGTCCGAAGTCAAAGCCCGCTGACTTCACCGCAATAGTCGCGCAGACGGCCCAAACGAGAACCGGCCACTGCCGCCGCTTCACGCACGACACGATGCCGAAGAGAGCACCGCACCACAATGGCAATGATCCGAGGAGCAGCGGGATGGGGAACGCCGCCATATGCCTCAGGCGATACGAGAGGCTGACCGTTCCGCCGTACTCAAAGATAAAGCGCACATTCGCATCCCAGAAGTCGCGCCACACGGGAACAAACGGCAGCGCGATGAGTGCGCACACTACAGCTACGCCGGTAGCCGCGCGCCACGCGTCGCGCCTCCAGATCAGTACGAGCAGTGGGAAAAACACGACGGCCGTCGGCGTGGTCATCACCGCCGCGCCCAGCAACATGCCCGCGAGCAGCGGCGACGTCGCGGCGATCGCCGCGGTCAGCGGCAAGAGCGTGAACGCCTCCGTGTTCGCGCCAGCAAAGAAGAACGGGTTCGCCAGCAGTAGCGCATAACTGGCTACCGCGATGGGCACCTGGCGCCCAGTGAGCCAGCGGCGCGCGATCCGTGCCACCACCGGCACCGACGCCGTCAGGGCGCCCGCCGCGATCACGCGCTCGATTTCTATACTCGAGCCGAAGCCCGCTGGGAGGTACCAGGCGTAAATCAGCGGCGGCTTGTGATCGAAGAGGTCGCGGTACGGCCAGCGCCCGTCGGTGATGCCTGCGGCGACGATCTTGTAAACGGCCTCATCTGGGTCGTATGGCAATATGAACGCCAGTATGACCAGCCACGCGAACAACGCAGCTGCCGGTACAATCCAATGCAGCCGGCCCCGAGCCAGCGCCATCATGGGCCAGCGGCAGACGTGTCGCGTACTAACACGCTCTCTACATCGCCAGTGAATACTTCCTGCCACCCGCTGTTCTCGCGGAGTTTGCGAGCGAGGCGCGAGTCCTTGCGCAGGAGCACGGCGTCTATCCCGTACTGCCTCATCACCTCCTCCCAGCCCGGATCAAGACGTCCGATCACCGCGTAGTCGTCCATGATGCGGCTGCGGTAGAAGTCCGACCTACCATCGATGAACAGCGGAACATCGGGGTAGAGGGCGTAGATCAGGTAGCCGCCCCACGTGTACTCGTTATAAAGACGCCGCTCGCCCAAGTTTACGCGCAGATACGCCGCGCCCGCGACTGGATAGCCACTGGGACTCGGATCAGACAGTGAGAGGGACTTCCCCAGCTGCGTTGCGAGCAAGCCGAGAATGCACACAAGCACTCCCGCCATCACGGCCGCCTTGCTGACGCTCATGCTCGCGCCCGCGTCATTGTCCTTGCTCGCAGCTCGCCATTTCCGCCCGATCGTCGGCCCGACCACTGGAAGGAGGACGAGTGCGATGTACGGCAGATTGCGAGTGGTCTGCAGCGCCGACGCGATGACGACGACCGACACCATGCAGAGGAACGGGCCGGGTCGGTGTTTCGAGATCACGGACCAGCCGATGAGGGCAATCCCGACGAAGAAGGGAGACAGCAGCGGGTTGAGCGGGCTCGGGCGCTGCCACTCACTGATGAGCGTCAGCGAGTGCCGGTCTTCGATGTATCGATACGGATACAAGAGGATGTCCGGGCCGTGCGGGTTGAGCAGCGTTGCCAATACGCACGCACTCCCGATCAGCAGCGGCCGCTTCAGATCGACGGATGCGTCGCGCAGTCGGGCATATGCCAGGGCCGCGACCCATAGGGCGACGAGCACCAGCCCGTAGACGAAGCCGAGGTGAAGATTCACCCACACGGCCATCAGCGTCGGAAGAAGCCAGGCCGGCGCGCGCTGGCCTTGGGAGTCGCGCTCGAGGAGAAAGACGAAGATCGCGAAGAAGAGCCACGAGAAGAGCTGGGGACGCACCGCGATTGCGTACGCAAGCATCACGACAGACATGAGCATCAGCAAGACGAGCAGTCTCGTGCCGGCGCCGGCACGCCGCGCGAGCGCGTACATCAGCACCAACGCTCCGATCGCCGTGGCGTCGAACAGAACGATGTTTCCAATGTAGCCGAACGCCGACTCGACGGCGTAGATGATCGCCTCGGAGAGCCACTCGTGCGCGACCCATGGACGTCCGGCCGCAGTCCACGAGAAGACATCGTGCCGCGGGATGCCGGAGTCGAAGATAAGTTCGCCCGTCCGCAAATGCCACCAGAAGTCCGGATCGACCTCTCGCACCACGGGCAGCGCGCCAAACACCGCAAACAGGACGGCTAGCTGGAGCCATGCGATAGGGACTCGCTTGCGGAGGAAACGGTCTGAAATACGGGCCGTGCGCGCAGAGCGGCTAGCGGCGTCGAGCAAGTTCTCGGAACCTCAGCGCAAATTGATCCACCGGGTCTGGCCCTCGTTTGTGCGATACGTCCGGCCACCGGGACGCCAAAGTATAAACGAGCTTACCGCAATAGGCCGCAGAGTTAGCGCTTGAACGGATGCTTCCAGCTGAAAGCCCAGCGGTACATCTCGAAGAGACCGCCGCTGAGGAGGGCGTAGAAGACAAATGCGGCGACGCACTCGGGCAGCGGCGCATCCGGCGCGCCTAACATGCCGCCGATCATCACGCCCAAGCCTACCGATGTGCCAATACCGAGTCCGCTCATGACGGTAGTATCGGGCGCTCGTACTGCGCCCCGCAGCCTGTGCAGGCCGCTTCTTGACAAGATCAGGGTAACTCTGCGCGGGTATCTCCCCGCATGGCCCCGCAATGTCAATATAGCCGTTGACAGCTTCAAACGCGGGCTGTAACGTTGCGATCGCCGAACTAGTTCAAGCGTATGCACAGGCACACCGTGCTGGTCGGGGATCTGCCACCGCGCTGCGTTATCTGAGCGGCTGGCGGCGCCTTCTTGACC
>JANXYW010000087.1 GCA_025355835.1 Chloroflexota bacterium | reverse complement strand
ATATCTGCGCGACCACTACGCTTCGAGTCCGAATTACCTCCACCTCGACGGCAAGTTCGTCGTCTTCGTCTACGCCGACGAAAACGACGCTTGCGCGATGGCGGACCGATGGAAGCAGGCGAACACGGTCAACGCCTACATCGTTCTCAAAGTCTTTGCCGGATACAGGACCTGTGCGAGTCAGCCGGACGGTTGGCACCAATATGCACCGGCTGCGGCATCAAAGAGCGCAGGACCGGATGCGTACACGATCAGCCCGGGCTTCAATAAGGTTGGTGAGCCGGCTCGCCTCGCGCGCGACCTCGCGCGCTGGCAACAGAACGTGGCCGCCATGGTCGCATCCGACGCGTCCTTCCAGCTCATCACGACGTTCAATGAGTGGGGCGAGGGGACGGCGATAGAGAGCGCAGATGAGTGGTCAAGCGCGTCAGGCTATGGCGCCTATCTCGATATTCTCCACAACAATGGCGCGGAGCCAACCACACCAGCTGCCAGGTAGCGGCTCGCGCAAACGCTATCAGTTGCGTTGGCCCCAGTCCCGCTCCTCGAACGAACGTCTCGCTCCTGATCATCATCCTGCCGACGGCAGAGCTGGGCCGACAGATTAGGCTGTGACGTCAGATCGGCCTGATCGTTGCTCACATTCTCGCACCGTGAGCCAAAGAAGCATCATCGAGGACGGCACTTCGAGCGCGATGAAGAGACGGCTGTGCGGTTCACCACGCTTGCGTCGCGTGCGACTGGACAATGGCATGAACCAGGGAACGCGCCCGTGGTGCACCTCGTCTCCAACCAAGTGGGCGAAATATGCCGTTCCGAAAGCCTTGGACCAGCGGTCGCCGAGGCACTGCCGTGCGAGGATGGTGAAGCCGAGCGCAGCCAAAGGTGTATGGGCGATATGGTGGGTCGAGTCGGTCACCTTGAGCACCCAGGCGAGAGTTTTGTCGATCGCGTCTGGCAGCAACGCTCCGATGACGCTTGGCACCAGCAGGTGCTCGCCGAGCAGTGCACGATTCACGACCACCGCAGAAGCGGCATGACTGGCTGGAAACACGAACAACCTCACTGCTTGGCGAATTGCATTGGAGTGACTGGGCCACCTCCATCGTAACCAGAGCGGCCGTCGTCAGCGAACCTGAATCGTCAAGCAAGGTGTTGGCCGTTCGGATCGCGCCCACTGCTGTCTCGCGCCCGAGGCCGCGTGTCGAGTCGTCCTGCTTCCAGGACGAGCACCGACTTACCCAATCGGGATAGTTGTGGAGGCCCGGGTGCCATCACACGTGACCGTCACGGTGCCGATGCCGAGACTGCTTCGAGATCCGATCCTCCAGGACCACGAGACCGCGCCGCTGCTGTCCGCCTGCTTGGCGACGAGACCCTGATCCGAACTCGGGGGACCGGCTGGTGTGAGGAACTCGATCGAACACGAAGCGCCGGGCGTTGTTTGCACCGTCGCACTTGCGATGCCGCCCGGGCTGGCGGCAACAACGGACGTGTAGGTGACGCGCTGGGTCGTGCCCGTGGGCGGGGGCGGCACGGTTGGGGCAACGAAATCTCCATCTGAGACCGCTGATGAAACGTCGGATGCCTCCACCACCCCAAACGTTCCGCGTCCGTACAACGGTACGGGCGCGCCGTTCAAGCTGAAGCAGTAATCCGCTTCCGCCTCGCGGCCGGCCGTTGTTGGCGCGAGGTGAAAGCATCGTGCGGGCGTACCCGCGAACACCCTGCTATCCAGTTCAGTCACATCGTATGAACCGAACGCGGTAGCAGGAGGGAAGACGATGGGCCCGACAGCGAGAGGCAGCGTGGTCGCAAACGGTTCGGCCGGAACACATTGGCGTTGTCCGCCTGCCGGAAGGCACCTGCTGGTCTTGCCCTCCGCGTCAATGAAGAGCTGTAGAAACGGCTGGCTCGCGCCCGACGGGACGGTATCAACGCGCCCGAGCGGGGGCTTATTGAAAATGACGTAGCCGGCGCCCTTGTCTCCGTTCGCAAATGAGGTTTCATACCGAACCCTGTACGGCGTCTGCTGGGCGGCGAACCAAAGCGCCGCAAACGTATCGTTCGTTCGGAGCGGCGGCTTTACCGTCGCGGTTTGAGCCTTGCTGCTGTCCGGGCTGGGCGCTGGCGTGACCGACTTCGCTGCGTCGGTCGCCCTGGCCCGGGCGGCGGAAGTTTCGACCGCGAAGTTGCTCGTGTCCGGCGTGTACCAATGCAGCCACAATTTGTCGAGCGTCATGAACCCGCCCAGCACGATGGCGAGGGCAAACATGGAACCCAGGCGCGGGAGCAGTTGGTACATCGACTGCATCCTCCTACGCAGCGGGTGCCGGGTGCTGCCGGTCGACCGCATCAACTGTGACAGGTCGTCTCTCTTCACGTTGGTCACTCTACACGGCGGTCACGGCCAGCCCATCTGTTGTACTTGACATGCGTCAAGACCGACCGCTCCGGCGAACGAGTCAGCTCTGTTAGCTTATGGCATATCGGTTCGGGCGGTGCTCGCGACGTTGTTCGTGCACGTGTATTGCCGCGACGTCTGTAGCTGGCCGGCATCCGCTGCGCCCGGTTCGCCGGCGGCTGCCGCTGGGCGCTGATAGACACCAGAACTGACCTGCGTCGAAACGGGATTCGCGCCGCGCGGCGTTGGCAGCGACTTGGGCGGGGACCAGCGCCAGGGTGAGAACTGCAGGCCGACTACGACGCCTCTTCGAACACCAATACGTCGCCAGGCTGCGTACCGGTTTGCTCGGCGACGCCGGCGGCCAACTCGATGACATCTTTCGCGCCGCGGCCGCCGAACGCCATCCACCACTGGCGCATCGCCGGCACGATCTTCACGACGCGGTTCTCGCGGTCGATGAAGATTGCGTCGAAGCGGAAGCGCATGAAGAACGAGTGGATCGACGCGGACTTCGTGAGGAGGAGACCACCGCCGTCCTCGACGCCCTTGCGGCCCATGAGGCCGAAGAATCGCGACGAGTGCGATGACGCCAAGCGCGCGCGCGTAGCGAGCGTCGTCCCGCGTTCCGTGTTGCGGATCGAGAAGACCTTGAGTTTCGTCGTCATGTGCGCTCCCTGGCGGCTGACCGTCATCAAACGATGCGCCGCCCGAATGGCGGAATCATCGCGATGATTGCGGATCACCGTCGTAGCTGATATGGGGGAATCGCCTAATTCACCAGGTGTTCGGGTGCACCAAGGCGCGGCGGCCCGCTGACTACTCTGGCGCGTTCATAGGCCGCAGGAAGTAGGTTGCGCAGACTTCGTCAAGAACGTCGACCGAGAGCACAGGTGGGCGCTTCTCGTAGCGGCAGTAGTCGAGGATCGCCTCGACCAGGTCGCGTGGGTGACAGCCTCGCAGCTCGCGTCCGGACGCGTCGTACCAGTGCGAGAGCAAATGTGCGATGGCGCCCGCGCCGTACGGTATGCCGGCAGCGGCGCATTCGCGCTGGAAGATGGTGCGGAACTCGTCGCGCGTCGGATTGGGGATCTCCACCTTGTAGCGGATGCGGCGCAGGAACGCCTCATCGGCGAGCTGTTCGGGCATCATGTTCGTCGAGAAGAGCACCAGCACATCGAACGGAACTTCGATCAGCTGGCCGGTGTGCATCGTGAGGTGGTCGATGCCGCCTTCGAGCGCGACGATCCAGCGGTTGAGGAGTTGCACCGCCGGCATCTGTTGGCGCCCGAAGTCGTCGATGATCAGCGTGCCGCCGTTGGCCTTGAGCTGCAGCGGCGCCTCGTAGACCTTCGTCTCGTCGTCGTAGACGAGTTCCAAGCTCTGGCGCGTCAATTCGCCGCCGACCCAGATCACAGGTCGCTGGATCTCGACCCATCGGCGGTCGGGTCGCGCCTTGAGCAGATCGCCCTCGGCGGCGGTGTCTTCGTGGCGGACGGCCTCGTGCTTCGACACATCGTAGAGGTGGATGATCTGTCCGAGAAACTCAATTGCGTACGGCACGCGGATCGTTCCGCCTACGACACGGCCGATGGTGCGCACGACCGTGGTCTTGCCGTTGCCCGATGCTCCGTAGACCAGCGTCGAGCGGCGTGAGGTCGCGGCTCTGCCGATCCTTCCGAGCGTCTCATCCGAGAAGACGAGCGACCCGAGTGCGCTGGTTAGCGCTTCGCGCGTGACGTCTTCGTCGCTGATGCTGCTGGCGCGAACTTCGGCGGCATATTCGTCCAAGGTGACAGGCGCGGGACCGACGTAGCCGCTTCGTCCGAGCGCATTCTCGGCGCGTTCGAAGCCTTTCTCTGTGAGCGCGTAGACGTAGCCCGCGGAACTTGTGCCGCTCGCGCCCAGCAGTGTCGCCAGTCCGTCCTGGGAGAGCGATTGCATCAGCTCCTCGACGACCGAGCCGGCGAGTTTCAGGGCGTCCGACAGCTCCGTGCGGCTCATCCGGCTTCGGTAGAAGAGCGTCTTGAGCGCAAGATCGCGCAGGACGGCGCCGTCCATGTGGAGGTCGGCGATGGTCATCGGTTCGGTCGCCGCAGGAGTTCGGGGAGACGCCGTTGTCGTCATCGTGTTTCCGGGCGGAGCTGTCGCCCGGGCGACCGGGGAAGCTCCGCGGCTGCTGCGGAGGTTTCAGAGCGGTCAGACGCATCTGCTGTGGCGAAGCGCATCCGGTGTTCGCCGATCTGGATTTCGTCACCGTCCTCCAACGTCACAACGGTGAGCGGCAGCGGACAGTTTGTTATCGCCGTGTCGTGGCCGGCAAGGTCATGGAACATGTATGTGGCGCCGCGGCGCATGAGGCGCGCGTGCTCCGCCTCGATCTCCGCGTAGTCATCCGGGAGGACGATGTCGCATCCGGCGCCAGAGCCGAGCGTCATTACGTCTCCGACCAACTCGACGTGCTCGCCGGAGCGCGAACCGCTCACAAATGCGATCGTCGCGGGAGCGAACTGCTGCTCAACCGCTTGCGGGAGCGGCGCCGGCGCTGAATCGAGCTGGGGCGGCACATCTTCGCGCAATTGGAGCAAGCGGTTGTGCTGCGCATCGGCGAGCTGGCGTCCGGCCGGCAGTTTCGGCAGCGCCCGCAGATGTGGCGGGATCGTGGGTGACGGAACCTCACCCTCGCCACGGCGAGCAGGCCGACCCTCTCCGCCTCGCCACGGCGAGCTGGTCGGCAGAGAGGGGGGACGTTCTTCGGCTATCGCCGGAACCTCACCCTCGCCACGGCGAGCAGGCCGACCCTCTCTGGTCGGCAGAGAGGGGGGACGTTCTTCGACTATTGCGGGGACCTCACCCTCGCCACGGCGAGCAGGCCGACCCTCTCCGCGTCGCCACGGCGAGCTGGTCGGCAGAGAGGGAGGACGTTCT